>NZ_JAPYVU010000010.1 GCF_028276765.1 Sulfurihydrogenibium sp. | reverse complement strand
CAACTGCTACCTGATAGTCATTTTCATACAGATAATCAGCAAGCTTTAAATGATAAACTCCTGTATGCTCCATTATGATAAGCATATCTGACTTTTTAAACTTTTTAAGATAAGGCTTAATTTTCTTCTCAAACTCTACTGGGTCAGATTTAACTTCAAAAGTTTCTTTCTTGTTATCATACAATACTGTTGCAGTAAATGATTTTTTAGATACATCTACTCCTACGACAATTTTATAGTTGTTCATAAAAGCACCTCCTTTCATAAAATACTTGACATGAGAGAAACTTCCTGATAACCTATCATCGTAATCAATACAGGCTTGAAAGCCTAATGTTCTGATTCAGGCTTTAGGAAGTTGTAGGAAGGACAGTCTAAAACATCCTGAACGGTCTTAAAAGACCAATGACAGAAACTTGATCTGTCCTTCCTTTTTTCTCCCATGTCTGTAATTATTATAAAACTTATTCTCTTAAAGTTTAAAAATTTTTGGTATACTTAATATACAATGACGGAAAGGTAAGCTTACGAAAATTTTGGAACACCCTCAATATTCTCTAAGGACTTTATAAATTCTTTCTGATTTTGATTTTCTAAACAGATACTAGGATTGAATAGAAGAACAAATTAGAAATCTGGGAAGTGTAAAAATATTATGATATCATAGATTTTTTTTGAAATAGTGTAAAATAAATATTAGAGTTTTTGCATTTTTACCTACTTGATGGAGTTTTTGCTATTACAATTTTAACTGCCACCAAGGAGTTTTTTAGATGTTTTATTTATATTTGAATTTCTCAGCCGAGGTTTTAATTATATTAGCATATTACACAAATATTAAATAGTAATGAAAATTACATAGGAGGAAATTATCATGGCAACCAGGTACACAGAATTACTTGAAGAATTTATTAGAGATTCGGGAGCAGAGGGTGCTGTATTAGTAAGCGTTGATGGATTAGCCATTGCATCTGTGCTTCCAAGCACGGCAGATGAAGATAGGGTAGCGGCAATGGGTGCTGCTATATTATCACTTGGTGAAAGAGTTGCATCAGAATTAAAAAAAGGGAGCTTGGATCAGCTATACATTAAAGGCTCTACTGGATATGTTGTATTTACAGGAATTAAGGATGTTGCTGTTCTTGGAGTTCTCGCTCCAGTTAATGCAAAACTTGGACTGCTACTTATGGAAATTCAAAGAACTATTAAAAAGTTAGAAAAAGAATTAGGTTAAAAAAGGAGGTAATTAATATGGAGATTTTATTTGATAATGGAGTACATAAAAACATCTTATTAGAAGATTTTGGTCATGGAGAAATGGTCCAAGCAAATGTTCATTTAATTGTTGATAATGGAAAAGGTATGATTTTAGACCCCGGCGGTCATAAAGTTTTTAAACATTTACTACAAGAAATAGGAATTTTAATAGGGATTGATAATCTTCAATGGATATTTTTCTCACATCAAGACCCGGATATTGTTGCTGCTGCAAATGGATGGTTAATGACAACAAAGGCAACTGCCTTAGCTTCAAAATTATGGCTTAGATTTATTCCACATTTTGGAGTAGACAGACTTGTTGCAGATAGAATTAAAGGATTAGACGACGAAGGAGCTATAATTACACTTGGAAATACAGATATATATATAATTCCCGGCCATTGGCTACATTCTCCAGGAAATTTCCAAGTATACGACCCAGTATCTAAAATCTTGTATTCAGGAGACCTTGGTGCATCACTTGGGCAAGATTATGAATTTGTAAGCAATTTTGAAGAACATATTAAATATATGGAAGGGTTTCATAGAAGATATATTCCAAGCGGAAAAGCTTTAAGACTTTGGGTAAAAATGGTAAAACAGCTTGATATAGAAACCATTGCACCACAGCACGGAGCTATCTTTAAAGGAAAAGAGATGGTTAATAAATTTATAGATTGGGTCAGCAGCTTAGAAACAGGATTAGATTTAATGGACAATGTTTATAAAATACCTACTAAAAGGTTTGTAGTTTAAATTGGTTGAGCATTATTCGGTCTTACATCAAGAAGTATTAGAATTTTCTAAGCTTATAGAAGGAGGAATTTTTGTTGATGCGACTGTAGGGGGTGGAGGACATTCGTACCTCATTTTAAAGCAAAATCCGAACTTAAAATTAATAGGTTTAGATAAAGATGATTTCGCATTAAAAGTAGCAAAAGAAAGACTTAAAGAGTTTGAAGATAGAATCACCCTGATTAAATCTTCATTTAAAGATTTAGATAAAGTTTTACAATCTCTGCAAATTGAAGAAATTAACGGAATCTTGTTTGATTTTGGAGTCTCAACTTTCCAGCTTAAATTAGAAAGAGGCTTTTCTTTTCAGAGAGAAGAGTTTTTAGATATGCGTATGGATACAACTCAAAAACTAACTGCCTATGAAGTGGTCAACTATTATAAAGAACAAGACCTTTACAACATCATAAAAGCCTATGGTGAAGAAAAATTTGCAAGCAAAATAGCTAAAAGTATAATAGAGTATAGAAAAAAGAAAAAAATAGAAACCACAAAAGAGCTTGCAGATATAGTGTATAAATGCTATCCACCGAATTTAAGACGTGGAAAAATTCATCCAGCAACGAGAACATTCCAAGCTATAAGAATAGAAGTTAACAATGAGCTTAAAGATATTGAAGAAGGACTTGAGAAAGCTATTAATCTGCTGGCAAAAAACGGAATAGTAATGGCAATCTCCTTCCACTCCTTAGAAGATAGAATTGTCAAAAATATATTTAAGAAATACAAAGAATTAAAGTTTTTAGAAATTTTGACGAAAAAGCCAATAACTCCATCAGATGAGGAAATTAAAGAAAATCCTGCATCAAGGAGTGCTAAGCTGAGAGTTGGAAGGAGGATTTGAATGTCAAGAAGTATAACAATAAATAGAGAAGAGCTGATTCAAGATATAAAAATTGGTTTAGGTAAATATAAATTTTATTTTGCAATTTTTTTCTCTTCTCTAATTATGCTTGTTGGATATAGTCAACTAAATTATAAAATAGATAATGAAATCGTTCAGCTTAATCAAGAAAAAAATTATCTGATAGCAGAAAATTTTAAATTGAAAAAAGATATTGCTATATTGTCATCGCCAGAAAGAATATCTCAATTAGCAAAGGGTCAACAAGGAATGAAACCTGTAGATTATAAGAGTGTTAAGTTTATTGAAGATAAACCTTAATGGATGAAAAAAGAACAAAATTAATCCTGTTTCTACTCTTTTTTGCATTTTTAATAGCAGGATTTAGAATACTTCAACTAAAACTTTTTCAAAGAGAGGAGTATCTTTCATACATAGAAAAACAATACTACACAGTAGAAGAAATTAATCTTCCAAGAGGCAGTATCTACGATGCTAAAGGAAATTTTGTAGCCATAAGCGTTCCAACTCTTACCGTTTATGTAATTCCTAAATTTATCAAAGACAAAGAAAATGTAGCAAAACAGCTATCTCTACTTTTAAAAATTCCTTACGAAGAGATATATAACAAACTAACATCAAGAAAAAACTACACGGTTATTTCAACAAATGTAGATAAAGCATTAAAACCTCAGATACTAAAATTAAGGTCAGATTTAAAAGAATGGAATATAGGTGTTATCGATAACAGTGTAAGGGTTTATCCTTATGGAGAAACAGCGGGTAGTACTATAGGATTTGTGAGTAAAAAAACAGGACTTGGTATGGAAGGGTTAGAAAGACAGCTTAACGACTATCTTGGTGGCGGTAAAGCAAAAATTCAACTTTTAAAAGATGCTCAAGGTAATTTAATTTCTATAGAGAAGGTTGAATTAGGAAAATTAACATATAACGCAGTATTAACAATAGACATGAACATTCAATATATAGCTGAAGAAGCATTAAAGGAACTTGTCAATGAAAGAGATCCGTTGGAAGCCGCTGTTTTGATCATGAACCCACACACTGGAGAAATTTTGGCTGCAGCTACATATCCTAACTACGACCCTAACAATCATGAAAGATATAAAACTTATAAAAATATAATTTTTCAGCATGCTTACGAGGTAGGTTCTGTAGCAAAGCCTATTTTTCTTGCAGAAGCTATTGATGAAAAAAAGGTTGACTTAGATGAAATAATTGATTGTCAAAATGGTGCCATTTATGTAGACGGAATTAGAATTAAAGACAATAACAGATTTGGTTTATTAACGCCGGTCCAGATTATACAGCATTCTTCTAACGTAGGTGCTATAAAGATAGCTTTAAGATTGGACCCGAAAAAGATATATCAGAAGCTAAGAGATTTAGGATTTGGAAAAAAAACAGGTATTTTTCCCGGCGAGGCATCCGGATTTTTAAGGGAGGATTATAGACCTGTAAACATAGCCTATGCATCGATCGGGCAAAACTGGACTGCAACCCCTCTTCAAGTTGGATTAGCTTATTCAGCTTTTGCGAATGGTGGTTATCTTGTAAAGCCATTGCTGGTTAAAGGTCTGACTGATAATAGCGGAAACTACGTAAAAGTTTATCAGCCTGAAAAGATTAGAAAAGTTTTGAGTGATGAAAGCATACAAAAATTAAAACCAATATTGCAATTGGTTGTAGAAGATGGAACAGCTAAATCCGGTAAATCTGATTACTTTACTATTGCAGGAAAAACAGGAACTGCTCAAAAATATGACCCTGCAATAAAGGCTTTATCTAATTCTAAATGGTACACTTGGTTTGCAGGATTTTTTCCTGTCTCTGACCCAAAATTTACAGTTGTTATATTTGCAAATGAGCCTAAGCCAAAATTTCCGGGTGAACATATAGGCGGGGGTGGTGTATCTGCTACAGTGTTAAAGAATTTAGTTGATAGAATAATGTTTTATTATAAACAAAAGCCAGACAAGGTCGTTAGTGGGAGCAAGAATTAAAAATAAGAAAAGGCTCTTAAATTTTGTTGTATAAATAGCAAAGCGAGAAGTTGATAAAACTGAGACTTTATAAAATCGTCCACGTGTTTGTTATTTAAGGTCTTATCCATTCTGGGGATTTAAGCAGATTTTGCTACTTCCATTAAATATTAAAGGTTGACCTGTTCCAAAAAGATAAATTTGAAAAAACTTGTGATTATTATAGGAGTAATAGCAAAATATTCTAAACCATTATGCCAGAGTCTAATACCAACTTGGTGTGTATATGAAATTTTTTGAGAGCTCTGCAATATCCCAATCAATCGTGATAAAATTAGATTTCTATAAATCTACGGAGGTAGAGATTGATTAATATATTTGATGTTGATGGAGTGCTGATTGATGTTACAAAATCTTATCATTACTCAATAAAAGATACAGTTGATTATTTCTCACAGAAAGACAACAATCTAAAAGATTTATTAGATATTAAGCTAACCTTTGGAATCAATAACGATTGGGATGCCTCTTTAGCCGGAATAATCTATGCTAAATCTGGTTTAAATTTAGAAGACTTTAAAAAACTTTTTACAGCCTACAGCACAAAGCTTGAAGACTTTTATAAACTTGCAAAGGAGTTAAACATAAATTTACCATCCTATCAAGAGCTGGTTGAATACTTTGAAGATAGGTATAAAGTCCACAGAGATAAAGAACAGCTCATTATTCCACATGAAATTTTAAAACAAGTAAGAGAACTTTCTGATGTTGTCGGGGTAATCACAGGAAGACCTTTTCAGGATTTAGATTACACCTTTAAGTTGTTTGATATTTATAAATACTTTGATTTTATCATCACAGAAGATGATATACCAAATCCACATCTAAGAAAGCCATCTTCCTATCCATTAAAAACATTCTTTAAAAAATTTGATTATAAAGAGCCTGTTTTTTACATTGGAGATACAATCGCAGATTTGATGATGGTTTATAACTATAACAGAGAAGAGGGTAAAAATATAGAGTTTATTTTGTATCAGAATAATCATAATTACAACCTTCCTGCTAAGTATAAAATAAAACAACCACAAGAGCTTTTAAATATTATTAAAGGAGTAAAGAAATGATTATAGCCATAGATGGACCTGCAGGGTCTGGCAAAAGCACGATTGCAAAATTGTTAGCTAAGGAACTTGGATATACTTACATAGATTCGGGAGCTATGTACAGAGCTGCCGCATTAAAACTTTTAAGATTAAACGTCAATCTTGAAAATGAAGAAGAAATAATGAATGTTTTAGAAAATACTCAGATATTATTAAAAGACTCTCAAGTCTTTTTAGATGGTGAAGATGTATCTGAAATTATCAGAACAGAAGAGATTGGAAATGTTGCATCAATCATTGCAAGGTATCCAAAAGTTAGAAAATGGATGGTCAGCAAACAAAGGGAGCTTGGAGAAATAGCAAAGAACGTTGTTATAGAAGGAAGAGATGCTGGGTCAAGAATCTTTCCCGATGCAGACTTAAAAATATTCATGACAGCATCACCGGAAATTAGAGCACAAAGAAGAGTTCAGCAGTTAAAAGAAAAGGGGTTTGTTGTAGACTATAATCATATACTACAAAAAATATTAGAGAGAGACAAGTTAGATTATGAGAGAAAAGAATCACCACTTAGACCAACGGAAGATTACATTATCATTGATACAACTGATAAATCCATAGAAGAAGTGATTGATTATATAAAGAGCTTAATAAACAAATGAGCGTAATAGCACTGCTTACAGATTTTGGCTTAAAAGATGGGTTTGTTGGCTCAATGAAAGGAGTCATTTTGTCCATAAATCCGGAAGCTAAAATTGTTGATATATCCCACGAGATAGAGTCATTTAGCATAATAGAAGGTAGCATAGTTTTAAATGCAACTTATAGATATTTTCCAAAGGGTACAATTTTTGTGTCTGTGGTTGACCCCGGCGTTGGAACAGAAAGAAAGTCTATAATCGTGAAAACAAAAGATTACTTTTTCGTATGTCCAGACAATGGTCTGCTTACACTTGTTTTAAAAAAAGAAAAAATAGAAAAGATAATAGAAATCAAAAATAAAGAATTTTTCTTAGAATCAGACACTAACACGTTTCATGGTAGAGATATATTTGCTCCTGTAGCTGCTTATTTAAGCAAAGGGGTTAAGCCGGAAAAATTTGGTGATGAGATTGAGAATATAAAAACTAATGATATATTTGACCCAAAAGTATTGGATGGTCGTATAATCGGAAAAATAATAAAGTTTGATAAATTCGGAAACGCAATCACAAATATTGAAAAACTGCCAGAAAGATTTGAAATTATATATAAAGACTATAGAATAACAAAGGCATGTAGAAACTTTTTGGAAGGAGAAAAAGACAAGCCAAACCTGATCAAAGGAAGTTTTGGATTTTACGAGCTTTTCCTTCCAATGGACAGTTTTAAAGATAGATTTAATGCAAGATTATTTGAAGAGTTTGAAATCTTAAGCAAGTAAATTACATTTTTCACTTTTTTAACTAAATTTTAACAAATTCTTAATAGAAATTTAAAATTCTTGATATAAAATTATCATACCTTGGATGAGAAATTAGTGATTTTTATAGAATTTAAAAAGGAGATCCTTTGGACTTATGCCCTCGGGATGACAAGTAAAGATTGATTGATAAACATTTTTTGTCATTCTGCAGCCGGCGAAGAATCTCGTACTTTTATAAACGAGAATATTGGAGGGAGTTAGATGGCAATTGACGAATTTGATAACCTACAAAAAGAGATAGAATCTATGAAAAAAAGATATGCAAAAATCATTAGAGAAAAAGAAAAATCAAGAAAAAGACAGCAGGATGTTCATTTCACTGATAAAGACAAACAGATATTGATAGAATCTTTCGTTATCGGTGCTTTGATAGAAAATGTAATCACGAAGACAATCTCAAGATTAATATGATTGACCTAAAATTTGAAAAAATAAAAAAGTTCATTTCAGAGACATCTAAGGAAACTTCTATTTACATAGGTTCAGATTCAAAACAGTATAGAGATTCAACAATCTTCGTGACGGCGGTTGTAATTCATATAGATTCTTGCAGAGGAGCAAAAATCTTTTATAGTTTAAAAAAAGAAAGAAAAATAAGTTCTTTACGAGAAAGGCTGATGAAAGAAGTTGACCTATCTGTTTATACTGCTTTAAATTTACTTGACTGTATTGATGGTAGAAAATTAGAAATACATTTAGATTTAAATCCAAACGAAAATCATAAATCAAACATTGTAGTAAGAGATGCAATTGGATATGTCTTATCTCAAGGTTTAAAGCCTGTTTTAAAACCTAACTCTATCGCAGCATTTTCAGTTGCTGACTATCTTTTAAAACATCTTTAAAGTTCAGATAAAACGTCAAATATATGTTTTAAATTTCCTTTCACTTTTACCTTTCCAGACATTAGATACCTAATTATGTTTGCTTTATTTTCTAAAGACTTTATCAACTGCTTGTATGAGATTGTTATATGATTGTTAATATCAGATTTTTTATGCTCTAAATGTTTTAAAATCTTGACTCCATGCTTATTAATCTCAACATCTACTTTTGAATCATTGCTTAAAACAACGGTTAAGAAAATAGGCTCGCTTACGTTATTCAGCTTATGTTTATGTTCGTTGTTTATTTTTTCAATAAGCTCTTCTAAATGTTTTATCTCTTGGTCTATCATATCTCTGTTTTAATTTGAACTATTTTTTCTTTTCCGGCTGTTAATCTTTGAACTAATCTTTCTAATTCTTCTTCTGCTGACTCTTCGGATAAAAAAATTCCAAGTATAGCAGGATTTAGAGGCTGGGGAAGATATGCGATTATCTCAAAGACTATTTGACGTTTTCCTTCTATTTCCATCTTTTCTTCTTCAATGGCAAATCCTATTATACTATCAAGCTTTAAATATCTTCCACTTCTTGTTTTAATAAAAGTCATAACTCCCCCCAAGTATAAAACCCAATCCTGTTAAACAAAAATGCTACTATACATTTAAAATTTACTAAAAAAATTAACTATATGTCCCGTGAAAAATTCAATAAAAGTAGGAGGCTCTTCGCCGGCTGCAGAATTACAATTAAGATTATTCTTTTCTGATATTTATCAACCAATTTTCTGTCATCCTGAGGACTTTAGTCCGAAGGACCTCCCTTCTCGCTTATTGCTGGTTCTCTTCTTTCTTCTCTGCTGTAGCTTGAACTTGTTCTTCTTTTATTGCTTTTTTTGCACCTTCAACTGCACCTGTTGCCGCATATGTAACAACTTTTACGGCTTTTTCTGCAATTTCCATGGCAGTTTTAGCCACTTCTGATGCTGTATCTGTAACTTTTTTTACAACTTCAAGAGGAAGCTTAGTAATATCTTTTTCCTCAGACATACCAATTTTTTTTCTTAACTCTTCTAACTCAGCTTTGATTTTCTCAAGTTCTTGTTGTAAATTTTTTTCTTCCATAATAATTACCTCCTAAGATTATTTTTCTTTAAATATAGGCTTGATAGCATTTATTCCCATTAATACCGAAGCTCCATTGTTAATAATTGTCGACATAACAGGATTAAACACACCTGTAAGAGAACCTATTAGTCCAATTGTATTTACAACTTTATTAATCATGAAGTTTTGTTTAATATTATTCAATGCATCATCAGAAATTTTGAAAGCATCGATTAACTGATACATACTCTCACCAATTACGACGTCGGCTACTTCTATAGCAATATCAGCACCGCTTCTGATTGATATTCCAACATCTGCAACGGATAAAGCCGGAGAATCATTTACTCCATCACCAACAAACGCAACCTTTCTACCTTCAGCTTTAAGTTTCTTAATTATTTTTGCCTTTTCGTCCGGAAAAGCACGACCGTAGTATTTCTTGATTCCTACCGCCTGAGCTATCTTCTTAACAGCATCCTCATTATCACCACTACATAATATTACTTCTCTTCCCATACTTTGCAATATTTTTACAACTTCTTTACTTTCCGGCTTTAATGGGTCTGATATTCCAAATAAAGCAACGATTTTTCCTTCTTTAACCAAATAAAGTACCGATTCACCTTTATCATGTAATTGATCTACGATTTCTTTAATTTTTTTGCTAACTCTTATATGTTTTTTCTCAAGAAGTTTAGAACTACCAAGCATTAAGTGGGTATCATTAACCTCACCTTCTACACCAAGTCCTATATGATAGTCGGAATTTTTTCTTGGGAGTATATCAATGCCTCTTTTAATAGCAGTTGCAACAATTGAACGAGCTACAGGATGGACAATACGCTGTTCTAATGACGCTCCAAGCTGCAGAGCTTCTTCTTCAGAAATTCCAAAGGTTACAATCTCAGTTAATTCTGGATGTCCTACTGTCAAAGTTCCTGTCTTGTCAAAAACTACAGTATCAACTTGATTTAAAATTTCTAAATGTCTTCCGGATTTAATCAATATTCCTTTTTTAGCCGCCAAGGATAGATGGGATAAAATTGATAAAGGTGTTGATACATGAATTCCTGTGTGATAGTCAATAATCAGCGTAGATGTAACTCTGTTTATATCTCCTGTTAAAGCGTATGCTAAGCCTGCCAAGCCAAAGGTTGGAATGACAAATTTATTAGCCTCTTCTTCTGCTTTTAACTGTGCTTCGATTGGTTGGTTTGCAGCTTCTTCTATAATTTTTACAATCTTGGCTAATGCTGTCTCATCTCCAACCTTTTCAGCCTTTATGTAAAGCTTTCCATCTTCTACAAATGTGCCTGCATATACAGGGTCTCCAACCTTTTTATGAACCGGGTTTGATTCTCCCGTTAATGATGCTTGGTTTACAAGAGCATCACCGTTAATAACTATTCCGTCAACAGTTATTTTTTGACCATCGTAAACTACGATTATATCACCTGGCTTTACCTCATTTACATCTTTTTCAATTACTGTATTTTCATCAACAACTACAAATGCTTTGTCGCTTTTATAATTTAAAAGCTTTTCTATCTCTACATGAGCTCTTTGCTCTGTTTTTTCCTGAATTACATCACCAAGCGATAAAAGCCATGTCATAAGCAAAGACGAGAAATGATTTCCATTGATAATGGATAATGCTATTGCTGAAGAATCAAGTGAATGAACATCAATCTTGCCTTTTTTGAGAGAGTTAAAGCCTTTGTAAAATACCGGTAGTGCAAGACCAAAAGCTATACCCGATAAAACTCCGCCCGGCAACAACCCTCTTGCCATAAATGGTATAAAAGAGAGTGTATTTAAGAAAAACCATTTTTTTGGAGAGATTATATCTTCTTTCTCTTCTGCTTGGGTTTTCTCAGACCCATTTGATGAAAGAAGAGAGAGTATTAACTCTCTATCCCCGTTTTCAAAAATAGAATAAAAATTAGCTAAATCAAATGAGGCAGGGTCATAGTAGATAGTCAGCAATCCTGCCTCTTTTCTTGCAATAACTTTATTAACACCTTTTAGACTGCCAAAATAATTAATAAAAGCTTGATTTGATACTGTTAAATATTTAAATAATTCGCTGTAAATCTTTATTTTTCCAATTCTTAGCTCTTTTACTTTATACGGGATAGCCATTTTTTATCCTTCAACTTGTTCTTTTGTTTCTACTGGTGGTAATTTTTTTAATTCTAAAGCTCTAACGGCTGCTTCAATCTCTCTTTGCATTTTTTCAATTTTTCTTTGCTCTTCTACTTTATTAACTATATATAATCCCAAAACTCCAATTCCAACGCCGAGAGCAAATGAGAATGGATTAGAACAAAAAACTCTTCCTGCAATTCCGAGTATATTCATACCTTTTACCTCCTTATAAAGATGATTTTAATTTTTCTAAAATTTCTTGTTGCTTTTGAAGAATTTCTAACTTTCTTTCAATTTCAAGTTTGTACTCATGCTTTGCTTCAGCTATCACATCTTCCCAAAATTCTTTTGATTCTTCTATATTAGAATTTAACCACTGCTGGAAAGATATAACTTCTTTTGTAGCGCTCACCAAAAACGGCTTGGAATTTCTTAAAAGTTGATTTATAATCACAATTGCACCAACTGCACCAATACCGTAAAGTAAGCTGGTTGTTGAAATACAACTACCAATTGTAGCAGGAACTCTTAAACCTAATAAATTCATAATACAACCTCCTATAATTTATTTTTAATAAATGGACTAACACCTAAACTGCATATTGTAAAAGTGATAAAACCTCTTTTAGGTCCAAGTATTAACATATTCCAAAATGCTTTTGTAATGTTGTTTTTTATCAAAGGATTGATATAAAAAAATATATCTTCTTTGTCTAAGCTGTAATCTATTTTCATACTTTTAAGTGAAGGTATGATAAAGTTTTTTAAAAAATAATCAAATTGTGAATCTACTTCAAATTTAATAGTTAGTGAATTAGCTGTTTCTTTAATATCTTTAATACCTTTTAAACCATCAATATTTTTCACAAAGTTTCTTTTTTCAAGCTGATTTTCAAACTTAAATCTAACCCTTCCGGGTATATAAGATTCAACCTTCATTACTGTTTCTCTTCATAGAAATGTATTTTATAAATTCTACATTTTCTTTAAATTTATCCAAAATTTCTTGGATTTTCAATACTTCTTTTAGATTTTTTGGGTCTTCTAACAGGTATGTTAAAAGAATTCTTTTATTTCTATGTAATGTTTTTTCTGTTTGAAGCAAATACTTATTCAATAAGAAATCATCTTTATTTTTTGAAAATGTTTGTTTAATAAGATTTCTGTAATCTTTCACCAAGTCTTTAAAATTTAACAAAAATTGCTTGACAACCTCTTTCTCTGGATTTAAATCTTTAACCATTTGTAATATAAGGATATTGTCTTGAAGAGTCTTTAAAAACATTTCACTAATACTTTCTTCTAAATCTTCCATATCTTCTATGTTGATATCACTGAAAATCTTATTTAGCTTATGGATTATTTCTTCCAAACTTTCAATACTTTCAATTTCATGAATCAAATATAAAGTCGCATATAGATTTTGAACTGGCTGATGTCTAATCATTTCCATCTTGCACACCTCTAAAGTTAATTTATTATACTTTTATTTTAGTGATTTTGTGTTAAGGAAATATTAAGATTTTGTTAAGATTTATTAAAATCTGTTTAACGGGTTATTAAATAGTAAGCCAATCAATTACAAAACAAATTCAGTTTATACAGTCTTTGATATGATATTATTTTTAACATGAAAGTTAGTGTTATTATTCCGGTTTATAATGGTGAAAAGTATATAACTCAAGCGATATTATCTGCTCTTGAACAAACGTATAAAGATACGGAAATAATCATTGTTGATGATGCATCTACAGATAAAACCCCTAAAATAATTCAAGAAAAATTTAAAGAAGAATTACAGTCAGGAAAGATAAGATATTTTAGAAACCAATCAAATAAAGAAAGGTCTTATACAAGAAATAGAGGTTTTCAAGAGTCTAATGGAGAATATATATTTTTCTTAGATTATGATGACGTGTGGGAGTCTGATTATATAGAAAATTCTATAAAAGAATTGAAAAACTTTGATATTGTGTACTCTTTTCCAAGGACTTTTATAGATGAAAATGGAAACATAAAAAGAGTTTCTAAAAAGAAAATAGATGTTGATGCAGGAAAGGTTATCTTTTCAGGAAATATAGGATATCCGTCGGCATCAGGGTTTAAAAGAGATAAATTTTTAAAATTTAGGGAAGATTTAAGTTATAGGGAAGATTGGGAACTTTTTTTAAGAAGCTATTTAAATGACTTAAAGATAAAGATTTTAGATAATAATAAAATCAAAATTAGAGAACATGCAAATAGAACAAGTAAAAACAATATTGAAATGATGCTTTCCACATTAAAGCTGTATAAAGAATATAAAGATAGAATTCCAAAAGAATATAAAGATTTTTTTTATTTTCATGTAGGTGAAATGTGTTTAAGGTTTGGAAATCTTCCAGCTGGTTGGCATCTTGTCATTAAATCTTTTAAAAATCCAGAAATCTTTAATAAAAGAAATATTATTAATCTATTAAAATGGGGATTTAGATTAGATAGGTTTATATCTTATCTCATTCACTTGAGGACATTCTAAAATTCCTGCAAGTTGTGAAAATGTATGAGCAAGTTTACTTTTATCTGTCCTAAAACTTCAGTTCTAAAGATCTTCTTTTTAAAAAGTTAGAACTGGAGATTTTCATGGCTGCAGAATGGTTATTTGGTTTTCTGCAAGCAGTCTCTTAATTATCTTGAGAATGTTTTAAACTGTGCTATAATATTATAATGTCTTGGAGAGGTGGCTGAGTGGTCGAAAGCGGCTTCCTGCTAAGAAGTTGTCGGGGGTAAAACCCCGACCGCGGGTTCGAATCCCGCCCTCTCCGCTCTTAAAAATTTATCACTAACCAAAGTCCAAATAAAGTAAAGATCAACGTTGGAATTGTCAGAATTATACCAACTTTAAAATAGTATCCCCATGAAATATTTATTCCTTTGTTATTAAGTACATATAACCACAGAAGTGTAGCCAAAGAACCTATTGGTGTTATTTTTGGTCCTAAATCACACCCAATAACATTTGAATAAGCCAATATTTTTGCTGTTTGTATAGGTAAATTTGCTTCTTCTATGGCAAGGTTTACAAGCATTACAGATGGCATATTGTTCATCACAGAAGATAAAAACGCTGATAAAAATCCTGTTGTAAAAATAATTACAAAATTTCCATACTCTACGGATTTGGCTATAATTTCAGCTAATATATTAGTAAATCCTGCATTTTTTAGACCATAGACTACAATATACATTCCAACTGAGAAAACAACAATATGCCATGGTGTCTCTTTTGTTAGAATAAACTTTAAATCAATGACTCTTTCTTTTAATGAAGCAATGGCAAAGATTACAGCTCCAAGTCCGATTATAAAGGAAGTTGGAATTTTATAATGTTCTCCAACAAAGAAAGCAATTAATAAAAATGCAGAGATAATCCATGTAAGCTTAAATAGAAATTTATCTTTTATGGCGTATTTTGGTGGTTTGTCTTCTATGGCTTCTAAATCAATTTTCTTTATTAAATCTTTTCTGAAAAATAGATAGGTAAAAATTATTGTTGCCAAAAGAGAAAAAATGTTTACAAAAACCATCACAGAAGCATACTCAAAAAATCCTATTTTAAAAAAGTCTGCAGTAAGTATATTTACAAGATTAGAAATTACAAGCGGTAGGCTTGTTGTGTCTGCTACAAATCCACTTCCCATTATGTATGGAAGCATATATTTTTGACTTAGTCCAAGATGTTTTATCTTTTGATAAACAATTGGTGTTAGAATTAATGCTGCTCCATCGTTTGCAAAAAATGCAGAGATTAAAGCTCCAAGGAGTAAAAGATATACAAATAAAACTCTTCCATCACCTTTTGAAAGCTCTATCATATGCAGTGCAGCCCATTCAAAAAATCCTATTTTATCAAGAATGATTGATATAAAAATGATTCCTAAGAACGCTAAGGTTGGGTCCCAAACTATCTCTACAACCCTGTAAACATCCTTTATTGATACTACACCAAGGACTAATGCTAAAATTGCTCCAACCGTTGCAGTCCATCCAATGCCTATATTAAACGGCTTTTTTATGATAAAAAATAATACGATGAAAAATAAAAGATAAGCGGTTAGACTGCTCATTTCTTTCACTCAATCTCTTTTATAAGCCTTTCAACTTTTTCTTTGATCTGGTCTCTTATTTTTCTAAATGCTTCGAGCTTAGCGTCTTCAGTTGGTCCAATTACTCTTGCTGGGTCTGGTAATCCCCAATGTTCAGTTTTTGCTCCCGGCACAACTGGACAAGTTTCTGCAGCATCTCCGCAGAGAGTAATAACATAATCAACTTCATTGATAGGAATTTCATCAATATGTTTAGAGTACTGCTGTGAAATGTCAATACCATCTTCAGCCATTACCTTTATTGCCAATGGATGAACATAGCCTGACGGATTAGAGCCTGCTGAGTAAATTTCTACATCTTTTCCATACAACTTAGCAAAATATTTTCCATACCCTTCTGCCATTTGAGACCTTGCGGAGTTTCCTGTGCAGATAAAAGCTATCTTTTTCATCTTAAACCCTCCAAAATATGATATTAAATAAATATCCGGCTATAATGATTGATACAGAAACAATGCCTGCAAATATAGCAATAAGTTTTGGCTTCATTATCTGTTTTAAGATAACAAATTCTGGAAATGATAAGGCTGTAGTAGCCATCATAAAGGCTAATGCAGTACCTATTGGCACACCTTTATCTATTAATGCTTGAATAACCGGCAAAATACCGGCAGAGTTAGAATATAAAGGAACGCCTATAATTACAGCCAATGGCACAGATAAAAACCCGGCTGAATTCATAATGCTTTTTATTGCTTCCTCCGGTACATATCCATGGATAAAGCTACCTATTCCTATTGCAACGATTATATAAATTGATATTTTTCTTAGAATGTCTTTTACATTGTTTTTTGCAAACTCTATTCTTTCTTTAAAAGTCATCTGTTTTTCTTCAGCTTCTCCGAAAGATAGTTCAAAAACATAATCTTCTATAAGATGTCTTGGGTTTAATTTTTCAATAAAAAACCCGCTTATTATAGCAACCGCTACACCAAACACAACATAAGCCAAAGCAACTTGAAAACCAAAGGATGCAAACAACAGCCCAAGTGCAACTTCATTAACCATTGGAGAAGATACTAAAAATGCAAACGCAGCCCCAAGTGGAATTCCTGCCTCTACAAATCCAATAAACATTGGAACGGCAGAACAAGAACAAAAAGGCGTAAAAATACCAAGAATAGCAGCTAATGGAATTGCAATAACTTTATGCTTAGATAAAATCTTTCTTGTTTTTTCAAGTGGAAAATAGCTTCTGATAAAAGATACTGCAAAGATTATTAGCGTTAAAAGTGTAAAGATTTTTAAAGTATCATAAATAAAAAAGTGTGCTACTTCGTATAGTTTATCACTTGGATTTAGATTTAAAATATCTTTTGTAATATAAGTAGCTATGCTGTCGTAAATTTCAAACATCTTAATCTTGTGTGATTAATTCTTCAATTGTTTGTGGTGCAGGAATTGGCGTTCCAACATGTTTTACTTTGCCATCAACTACCAAGACAGGCGTTTTCATAGTTTTATATTTAGCCAATTCTCTAATATCTACAATTTTTTCAACCTCTGCTGGAATATTTTTGGATTTTACGATTGTACTTACTACATTATAAAGAAGCTCACAGTTATTACAGTTAGAAGCACTAATTATTTGAATTTTTTTCATAATTTCTCCTCCTGATTTATACCACAGCATCCAATTTCTTCTTTATCTAACTCTATATCTTTTATAAATTCTAAGACAGCTTTTAAAAGTGGGTTTTCTTTGTTTAGTGAACAATAAACCCATCTACCAACCTTTTTACAGGTGATAACATTAGCTTCTTTTAAAACTCTGATATGGAAAGATACATGAGGCTGAGACAGCTTTAACAATCTCATAAAATCGCAAACACAAAGCTCAGAATTATCCATAAGCATTCTGACTATCTTTAATCTACTTTCGTCTGATAAGCTATGAAAAAACTGTCTTAACTTTTTCTCTCTCATAATACAATATTGTATAAAAAATTTTTTATATAAATAATGACTTATATCATAGAAAAATACGTTAGATGAGAAATTGGGTAAAAGTGGGAGTTTCTTCGCTTGCTACAAAACGACAATTTGGGTTTTTAGAACACTCCTGCATTAAAATTAATCAAAAAATCTAAATTTTATGATATAATAGTTTTCTTAAATAACCACACTTCCATCATAAGGGTTGCCCGTTTGGGTGTTTTATGTGGAAGTGGAAGACTAAACCCTTAAAGGAGGATTTTTTATGGCAGTAGAAATTAGCATGAGAGAACTCTTGGAAGCAGGTGTTCATTTTGGACACCCGGTAAGAAGATGGAACCCAAAAATGAAGCCGTACATCTACACAAAGAGAAACGGCATTCACATCATAGACCTTTCAAAAACAGTTCCACTCTTCAGACAAGCTCTTGAATTCGTTACGGAGCAAGTAGCAAACGGTGCAGAAATACTTTTCCTTGGCACAAAAAAACAAGCTCAAAACATCATAGAAGAGGAAGCTAAAAGATGTGGAGCTTACTATGTTAACTACAAATGGCTCGGCGGTATGTTTACAAACTTTGCAACTGTTAAGAAAAGCATTGCAAAATTAAGAAAGCTGCAGAAAATGGAAGCTGAAGGTGTATTTGAAGTTTTACCAAAAAAAGAAGCAAGAGCTTTAATGAAGCAAAAAGAAAAGCTTGAAAAGTATCTAAAAGGTATTGTTGATATGGACAGAGTTCCGGACATTATATTTGTTGTAGATACAGTAAGAGAAAATAACGCTGTTACAGAAGCTAACAAACTCGGCGTCCACGTTGTAGCTATTGCAGATACAAACTGCGACCCGGACAAAATAGATTATCCAATTCCGGGCAATGATGATGCTATAAAAGCTGTTCAATTGATTACTTCTAAAATAGCTGACGCTGTAATAGAAGGCAAAAAGATGAGAGAATCTATCGGAACAGCTGTAGAAACAAAAACCATTGAAGAAGAGCTTTTAGCCAGAGCAGAAGCTGCTAATGTTGTAGAATCTGGATATATGGGAGCTAAAAATTATTCAAAAGAAGAAAGGCTTTCTGAAAGTTATAGAAAAAGAAGTTAAGTCTAATATAGATGAAGAAATAGAAGAAGCTAAGGAGGAGCTTTGATGGCTATTGATGCAAAATTAGTTAAGACTCTTAGAGAAATGACCGGCGCTGGCATGCTTGAATGTAAATCAGCCTTAGAAGAGGCTAACGGTGATTTAGAGCTTGCGGTTGAAATATTAAGAAAAAAAGGCGTTGCAAAAGCTGCTAAAAAAGCTGGAAGAGAGACAAAAGAAGGATTGATCCATGCATACATACATCCTGGTGGAAGAGTTGGCGTTCTTTTAGAATTAAACTGTGAAACAGACTTCGTTGCTAGAAACGAACTTTTCAAAGAGCTTGCTAATGAAATAGCTTTACAAATTGCCGCTATGAAGCCACAGTACGTTAAAAGAGAAGATGTTCCAAGAGAAGTTGTTGAAAAAGAAGGAGAAATTGCAAGAGAAGCTGCAATTGCAGAAGGAAAACCGGCTCACATTGCAGAAAAAATAGCAGAAGGAAAATTAGAGAAATTCTATAAAGAAGTATGCTTATACGAACAACCTTACATTAAAGATGACAAAAAAACCGTTGAAGAATTGATAAAAGAATATATAGCTAAAATTGGTGAAAACATTCAAGTTAGAAGATTTTGCAGATACGAACTTGGAGAGTAAAAATTGCCGTTAGTTTATAAAAGAATTCTTTTAAAGCTTTCCGGAGAAGCATTGATGGGGGATCAAGAGTATGGAATTGACCCCCATTTTGTCAGTGAACTTTGTGATGAGATAAAAGATGTTTATGAAATCGGCGTTCAGATTGCTATAGTCATAGGTGGTGGAAATATTTTCAGAGGTATTCAAGGTACTGAAATAGGAATGGATAGAGCTACTGCTGATTACATGGGAATGCTTGCAACGGTTATGAATGCTCTTGCACTTCAGGATGTTTTAGAGAAAAAAGATGTGCCAACAAGGGTTATGTCTGCTATTGAAATGAGACAAATAGCTGAGCCGTATATCAGAAGAAGGGCAATAAGACATTTAGAAAAAGGAAGGATTGTTATATTTGCTGCCGGAACAGGCAGTCCATTTTTTACAACAGACACAACGGGAGCTCTAAGAGCTGCCGAGATAAAAGCAGACATTCTTTTAAAAGCTACAAAGGTTGAAGGTATTTACGACAAAGACCCTGAGAAACATCCTGATGCTAAACTCTTAAAGGAAATATCTTATTTAGATGCAATAAACAAAGACCTTAAAGTTATGGACCATACAGCTATAACCTTATGTATGGAAAACAAGCTTCCTATCGGAGTATTTAACATAAAGAAAAAAGGTAATCTTAGAAAAATCGTTTTTGGAGAAGATGTAGGCTCAATAGTTAGATAAGGAGGGTTGAAATGATAGAAGAATATCTTAAAGAAGCAGAAAAAAGAATGAAGGGGGCAGTTAATAAATACAAAGAAGAACTTTTAGGAATTAGAACAGGTAGAGCTTCTACAGGGTTGGTTGAAAATATAAAAATAGATTACTACGGAGCAGAACTTCCTTTAAAACAGCTTGCAACAATCTCAACTCCAGAACCATCCCAAATCGTAATCCAGCCATGGGATAAATCAGCTGTAAAACTAATAGAAAAAGCGTTAATGGAAGCAAATCTTGGAGCAAATCCACAGACAGAAGGTAGTGTCATAAGATTACACCTTCCGCCGATGACAGAAGAAAGAAGGAGAGAAATTGTAAAAATGATCCATAAGTTTGCAGAAGAAGCAAGAATAGCAATTAGAAACATAAGAAGAGATGAAAAAGAAAATATAGAAAAACTCAAAAAAGAAGGCTTTTCAGAAGATGACATCAAGAAAGCTCTTGAAAAACTTCAAAAATTAACAGACAAATACATAGAAGAAATCAACCAGCTTACAGAAGCTAAGGAAAAAGAAGTTCTATCCATTTAAATCCCTTAAATCAAATACTCTTTGAAATTTATGATAAAATTTATAAATTAGATTGTACTATTTTTTAATAACTTTGAGGTTAGTTTATGAAAGTTGAAGATAAGGTAAAGGAATTACTTTTGCCTATTTTAGAAGAAAGAGACTTTAAGCTTGTGGACATTGAGTTTGTACCAAGCAAAAGACCAATTCTGCGTATTTACATATACAATCCGGAAGGTACATCCATAGATGATTGTGAATGGGTAAGCAAAAGAATAGGAGCTTTACTTGATGTTGAAGATTTAATCGATAAAGCATATGTCCTTGAAGTTTCTTCACCAGGGTTAGACAGGAAATTTAAGAATATAGAAGAATACGATATTTTTAAAGGCAGAGATGTAGTAATAAAAACGAAAGAACCTATCAATGACAAAAAAGTGTTCAAAGGTAAACTATTAGGTTTGGAAGATGAGAAAGTAAAAATTAAAGAAAAGGAAGAAACCATAGAGATTCCATTAGAAAATATTATCCAAACAAAATTAGACTTTTAAGCATAGGGGTGGACATGTCTGTAAAACTAAAGAATGTAATAGAAACCATATCAAGAGAAAAAAATATTCCTGAAGATGTTATAGAAAAAGCATTAAAAGATGGTATTTTAACAGCTGTAAAAAAAGAGTTTAAATTAAGGGAAAAGGATGCTGTAAGAGTTGTTTTTGATAAAGAAAAAGACGAATTAAAAGTTTTAATCAAGAAAAAAGTCACGCCGTTTGTAGAAGATGAAATAAAAGAAATTGCTTTAGAGGAAGCAAAAAAATACGACATAAACGCAGATTATGGAAAATATGTATACGCTCCATTAAACCTTGAAGATATTGGAAGAATTGCTTTAAGCGTTGCTAAAGAGGTAATAGCTAAAAAAGTTTCAAAGGTTGAAAGAGATATTTTATATAAAGAGTTTAAAGATTATGAAGGAAAAATAATAACCGGGACTGTTAGGAGATTTGAAGGTGATGATATAATCGTAGACTTAGGAAGAATTGAGGCAATTTTACCAAAGGAGGAGCAGATTCCAAAGGAAAAATACAAAATAGGTGATAGAATAAGGGCTTTGGTTTTAAAAGTTTCTAAAAAGAATACACATCCAATTATAGAAAAAGGAAAGTTAAAAAGGGTCTTAAAAGTTTTCGAACCACCAATAGTTATACTTAGTAGAACACATCCTAACTTTCTTAAAAAATTATTAGAAATAGAGGTTCCTGAAATTGCAGAAGGTGAAATCGAGGTTAAGGCAGTTGCAAGAGAGCCCGGAGAAAGAGCAAAAGTAGCAGTTTATTCAAAGGACGAAAATATAGACCCTGTAGGTGTTGTAGTCGGCTTAAAAGGTAGCAGAATTCTAAATGTTTCTTCAGAACTATCCGGCGAAAAAATAGATGTTATAGAATGGGATGAAGACCCAGCAAAATTCATTATTAGAGCTTTAGCTCCTGCAAAAGCTAAAAAATATAGACTTCTTCCAAGAAAAAAAAGAATAGAAATTGCTGTTCCAAAAGATGAACTTTCCTTAGCAATAGGAAAAAACGGGATAAATGCAAAATTAGCTCACAAATTGACTGGCTGGCATATAGATATATTAAGCGAGGAAGATTTTGAGAGAATCCAAAAACTACCAAGCACGTAATGGATTTAGAAGCTGAAAAGAAAGTCGTATCACTACTACAGTTTGCTTACAAGTCTGGAAAGCTGAGGTTTGGATATGAAAATTTACATAAACTTAAAGGAAGGTACTTTTTGATTTTGGCAAATGACCTTTCAGAGAATACGAAAAAGTATATATTAAAGTTAAATAGATTTGAAATTTATTTTTTCAAGAATAAACAGGAGCTTGGAAAAATTTTTGGAAAAAATAATGTTGGTGTTATTGCAGTTTTAGAAGATAATTTAGGCAGAGAAATAAAACGTTTTTTAAAAGGATAGGAGGTTAACAACAGTTGCTATCTTCTGTAAAAAAGTGTAAAAAGATGTATAACAAAAATATAAAAACAAAAAGCGTAAAATTGTGAATTATAAAAAAAGAGTAAATAAAGATGATAACACTACAATGCCTACTTGAATTTCAAAATACGCAAGATAAAGAGATTGTATTAAATTTAATGCGTAGATTTTCATCTGCTATGAGATATGCATACCAAAGATTATTAGAAGGCGAAAAAAGAAAAGATTTAAAAAAACAACTATCAAAACTATTTAACATAAACACAAGATACTCAGATGATGCTATATTTTTAGCACAATCAACAATCACATCATGCGAAAAAAGAGGTCAAAATCCAAAAAAGCTTATATTTGGCTCAAGGAAAGTGTTTGAGCAACTAAAGAAAAACCACCTAACAGGAAAAAGAAGAAAACAGTTAAAAGCAAAATGGAAAGAAAGCAGACAAGGAAATTTATATTCAAGAGGAGATAAATCTAGACAAGGAAATCTAAATCTAAGATTTGAGTGGATAGATAATGAGCTTTATTTGAGAATAAACATAGGAGACAGACAATATATCTACGCAAAAGTAATTAGAGATGTCAGAAGAGAAAAAGACAAATGGATAGATTTTATGTTCATGCTTGAAAATGCATATAAATACAAAGAATGGTTCCCATATTCAGTCAGACTAAAAGTAAAAAACGGTAATGTATACGCTTTTATATCCATAGAAGAAAAACTACCATCTATAAAAATCAAGAAAGACAATGGAATAATAGGCATAGACGTAAACGCATACCCATTTCATTTAGCATTAGCTTTTGCAAGTAAAGACGGAAATTTAGAAAAGTATCAAAGCATTAATTTAAACGAATTATTAGAAGTAAATTCAGAAAAAAGACAATACTTAGAATGGCAAATAGCACACAGGATAACAGAGATAGCAAAAGAAGAGGGAAAAGCAATATCTATAGAAAATATAAATAAACTACCAAAGGGCAAAAGAGGAGATGGATTAGCAAAATTAAGAAGAAGAATGCAAAAATGGAGCTATAAAAGATTATTAGAAAAAATAGAAGTTTTAGCAAGAAGAAATGGAATAGAATTAGTAAAAGTCAATCCTGCATATACGTCAGTAATTGGAAAACTAAAATACGCACCACAGCACAACATAGACAAAGACATAGCAGGAGCTTATGTAATAGCGAGAAGAGGATTGGGATATAAAGAAAAACTACCAAAGAATTACAAAGAGCTGTTAAGTGATGTTGATTTTCTATCATACACTATAGCAAAAATTGAAGATAATATCGCAAAATTAAAACAAAAGTTAAAAGAAGAAAACAACGAATACAAAAGAAACAAACTAAAAAGCAAATTAACAAAATTCAGAAAAAACCTAAAAACACTACAAAACCACGTCTCACATTTCACATCTCACGTTTCACGTTTAGAAAGTGGAAAGAGTGAGTCAGCTACCCAACAACCTGTCAACCAACGGAAGGAACAGGTGAGGGGTCTGCCTACAAGCAGACATAAAAGCTGGCAAGTTCTTTCCATAGCCTTAGCCTTCTGCTGTCTTGAAAGATCCTACAGAGATCTTTCTCCCTTGAAGCGTGTAATCGTTTCAAAGGATTGGATAGCAGTGGCTAACAGGTTAGCTCCTGCATGCTTGGCGGCAGGGACTATGACACTTCCAAAATACCGCCTGTCAGGGTCGGAAGTGTCTGAAATGGCGGAATACAAATACCCTGACCCAAACTGTGCAAGCTGATACACTTTTTCACGTTTCACGTTGAACGTTGAACGTTTCACGTTTTTACAGTTTTGTACAGTTTGGTTGACCAGGTTGAAATGAAGCTTAAAAAGTTTTTAACAATCGCTGGATTGGTAGGACTTACTGCAATTGGTGCGTATGCCTTAACTTTACAAGAAGCAGGAATAGAAAATCCAGAAGGCAAGTCTGTAATGCTAAAAGATGTCCCCCCGGAACCAAGATTGTATGCAATTCCTCCTGAATGTAATTTAAAAGATAAAGAATCTTTAAAGAAATTGGCTGAAAAAGGAAAAGAAGTTTTTAATACAGTTGCAAAAGGAAACTGCGTTGCTTGTCATTGTGCTAAGGATGCAAAAGGATGTGGAAACATAGGACCAGATTTAACAGGTTATAAAAACGGACTTTTTAAAGCTCCGGGTTATAGAGGAGAAGAAAAAACCGTAGACTGGCTATATCAAAAAATCGCCGATGGAAGAATACTGATTCCTAAGGATTTAGAAAATATTCCATACTATCATATAATGACAGTTCAAATTACAACAGGACAGCTAACATACGAAGAAGTTTGCCAATTAACAGCATACGTACTAAGTCAGGAGTAATGTATGAAGCTTAAAAGCTTTATTTTGATTTTTGTATTAACTTTGTTTGGCATTTCAAATGCAGAAATAAACTGGGTCCCTCTTTATAAAGCTTTTGAAATAGCAAAAAAGGAGAATAAGCTTATTTTTGTGTATATTTACTCACCATCTTGTCATTACTGCGACATGATGGATTTTAACGTATTTGACAGTAGAAAAGTTGAAGATATGCTAAATGGGCAGTTTGTTCCTGTAAAATTAAGAAAATGCAGTAAAGAAGGCATAGAGTTTAGAAAAAAATACGGATTTGTAGGAACGCCAATGTTTTATTTCTTAGAACCGGATGGAAAGAAAATTAAAGCAATCTTTGGAGCCTGGGAAGAAAAAGATTTTATCAAAATTTTAGAGTATTTCTCATCCGGAAGTTATAAAACGATGGATATGAACGAATTTTTTATGAAAACAAATTAGGAGGTATTTTTATGAACAGAAGAGAGCTTTTAAAAGGAGCAGCACTGGCTGTTTCTGGTCTAACGTTCGGCAGCTCATTGTTATCTAATGTCTTTGCTGTTGAGCTTGCAGACGCACCACCACCAAAAAAACCTTATGAAGAAGCATTAAAAGAAATTACCGGAGGAAAAACAGTCACTGATTCAGACAAAGTAAAGCTTATTGCTCCGGAGATTGCAGAAAACGGGGCTGTTGTGCCGGTTACTGTAGAAGTAGAACTGCCAATAGAGCAGGTTAAAGCAATTCATATCTTAGCAGACAAAAACCATAATGCTCGTACGATGAGCGTTGAGTTTACTCCGGCTAACGGAAAGGCTTACATCTCAACGAGAATAAGACTTGCAGAATCTATGAACGTTGTCGCTATAGCACAGCTTGCAGATGGTAGCTTTATTAAAGCACAGAAGCCTGTAAAAGTTACAATAGGCGGATGTGGATAATCAATAATTAAGGAGGATTGAAAGATGCCAAGAACAGCAATGGTAAAAATAGACCCAAAAGATTACAAAAAAGATGACTTAATCAAAGTCAATACAGTTATAATGCATCCAATGGACACAGGTTTAGTAAAAGACAAAGAATCTGGAAAGTATATTGCAGCTAATCATATTACAGACGTAGAAGTGTATTATGGAGATGAAAGAATTACTACCATGAAACTTTCCGGCTCTGTAAGTGCCAATCCCTTTATCTCTTTCTATGTAAAAGCTACCAAAACTGCACCTTTAAAAATCATTTGGAAAGATAACAAAGGGGACGTTACAGAAAAAGTAATCGACATAAATGTAGGATAATCTGTGCTGAGGGCTATTTTAGCCCTCTCTTTTTTAAAATTCCTTAAGGGAGGAAAATTGGCTATGAAATTAAAGGGTAAACTATTGCTTTTTGGAGCCTTGGTTTTAGCTTCAGCATTTAGTGTAAATAAAGCAATTTCACAAGAAGCTGGACAAGCTATATCAGAGGAAGATTTAGCATTATATAAAACTGGAATAAACCCGGGAGAAGTTTTTGCTCAGGAAGTTGGTGGAAAGCTGTTTAATACACCTATGGGAAAATCAAATAAATCCTGTGCATCTTGCCACAGTGAAGAAAAACTTAAAAAAGCTGTTGGAACTTATCCAAAATACAACGAAAAATTAAACGCTGTAATATCACTACAGCAAAGAATTCAGATGTGCCAAAAACTAAATCAAGGTGTTGAAAACCCTTTCCCGCTTAAAAGTGAAGAAAACACTGCATTACTTACATACTTAAAGTATATAGCATCCGGAGAAAAAATTAACGTAGATACATCATCCAACCCGGTTGTTAAAGAGTACTATGATTATGGAAAGTATGTGTTTGAATTAAAAAGAGGAAAAAGAAATTTATCATGCCAAACCTGTCATGAATATGCTGCTGGAATGGTTTTGAGAATGCAGAAACTAAATCCTCTTGGGCATGAATTTAATGGAATAAAAGGAACAACCGCTGCTGCCCATTGGCCTGGTTATAGAATGACACAAAGTAAAGTTGTAACAATAGAACAAAGATTTCAACAATGCATGAGTCAAGCAGGTATGAAAGTTCTACCTCTTGGCTCAAAGGAGATGGTAGCATTAGAGCTTTATGTAACATCATTAGCAAATGGGGCAACCATAGAAGCACCAGGACTTGTTAGATAAGGTGAGAAAGGAGGTGTAAGAATGAATATTTCAAGAAGAGAGCTGTTTCATCTTGCCGCAATAGCAGGACTGTCATTAGCAGCTGAAGATGTTTTTGCAAAATTAAACGATTTAAACCCGGAAAAACTATTTGAGTTTAAACCTGTTGGGAACGTTACACTATTACACATATGCGATATGCATGCACACCTTAAACCGCTTTATTGGAGAGAGCCATCTACACTAATTTCAGCAAGGGAGCTAATAGGAACTCCCGGATTTTTATGCGGTAAGGCATTTTTAAAATACTACGGCATAAAGTCAAATACAATGAGAGCTTACTTTGATACTTACATCGGCTTTGAAGAGCTTGCCAAGAAATACGGAAAGATGGGCGGTGTAGCACATATAGCAACCTTAGTTAAACAGATAAAGGCAGAAAGAGGTAATGATAAAGTATTATTTATGGATTCCGGCGATACATGGCAAGGAACAGCTATTGGACTATTTACAAAAGGTTTAGCGGTAGTTGAGGCACAAAATGCTCTTGGGCTTGATATTATGGTTGGTCATTGGGAGTATACATACGGAAAAGACAGAGTCTTAGAGCTTGTAAACAAGCATCTCAAAGCAGAGTTTATATCTCAAAACGTAGCAGATGATATGTGGGGCGATCTAATCTTTAAACCATACACAATCAGAGAAGTTGGCGGTGTAAAAGTTGCAGTCATTGGAAACTCATTCCCTTACACACCAATAGCAAACCCTAAGGAGTTTACAGAAGGCTGGACATTTGGAATTCAGCCAGAAAGACTTCAAAAGTTTGTTGATGAAGTAAGAAGCAAAGGAGCTGATGTAGTAGTTTTATTATCTCATGATGGATTTACATTAGACCAAGCTCTTGCAAAAATGGTAAAAGGAATTGATGTTATCCTTTCCGGACACACCCACGACCCAGCACCAAAACCAGTGATAGTAAATAATACAATCATAGTCATTGCAGGAAGCCATGGAAAATATCTTGGAAGGTTAGACCTTGAAGTTAAAAATAAAAAGATTACAAACTTTGCCTATAAACTATACCCTGTTGCATCAAACTTTATAAAACCGGATAAAGAAGTCCAAGACCTTGTAAATAAACTATATGAACCATATGAAAAACAGCTTTCTGAAGTTATAGGAAAAACAGAAACAATACTCTACAAAAGAGATACATTCTATTCAACCTTTGACAGAGTAATGATGGATGCAATCAAAGAAGAAGCAGATTGTGAAATAGTATTCAACCCAGGCTACAGATGGGGAACAACACTTCTACCCGGAGATAATATTACAGTAGATGATGTTTACAGTATGGCTGCGATAACATACCCTGATGTTTACAGATTTGAGCTAACAGGAGCTCAGATTAAAAATCTATTAGAAGATGTAGCAGATAACGTATTTAATCCAAACCCACTTTACCAACAAGGTGGAGATATGAGCAGAACTCTTGGTCTTGAATATGCCATAAAAATCTCTGCACCAACAGGACAAAGAATATCTGACATAAAAGTAAACGGAAAAGACCTTGACCCTAACAGAACTTACGTAGTAGCATCTTGGGGTGGAAATCTATACAAAATGGGCAAAAATGCTAAAAAACTAAGACCATCTTATGACATTACTATTGATTACATCAAGAGAGTGAAAGTAGTTAATCCACCATTAAAATCAAACGTAAAAATCTTAGATTTTGACTGTGGATGCCCAACATCTGAAGGAAAATGTTTATAGGAGTACGTAAATGAAAAAAATTATTTTAGCTGCACTATGTAGCTTGATTGCTTCTTGTGGAGGAGTCATAAAAGATGTCTCTTTTGAGACAGGAGACTACTTAGGGACCGGTTATGATGACAAACCCCAAAAGAAAGTGAGTTTAAGCAAATCTGAGAAAAAAACGGAAACAAAGACAGAAGCAAAAACAGAGAAAAAATCTTTTTTAGAATCTCTTGCCAGTGCGGTAGTGACAAACTCTGAAGATGAAGAAATGTCTGATATTTATGAGAGAACAACAAAAATGTCTTACGAAGAGCTTGATTTAGCATTAAGAACAGAGCTTGAAAATCATAACTTTAAAATCGTCCATGTTTTAAACATTACAAAAGGTGTAGAAGAGCAAGGAAATAAAGACTTTTGGAAGCATATGCATATCTACCTTGTATGCAAGCTTTCTAAGTGTTCAGTAATTATGAAGAATAATCCACAGCTTGCATCCCAGTTTCCCTTTAAAGTTTACACGTATGAAAAAGATGGAAAAATGGTTGTAGGAACGTTTAAACCAAGCACAGCCATTAAATATATGGGCAATTTAGACGCAGATGCAATCAAAGCATTAAAAGAGCTTGATTTAGAACTTAAAAAAATAATTGATAACGTAGTCAGTCAATAAAAAAGTGAATAGGTAAGAGGTAATAGTATTGCCATTCTGTAGCCGGCAAAGAATTTTAGCCTTATTTGTCATTCTGAACGAAGTGAAGAATCTCTTTATTTTAAAACAGGCGATCCTTCAGACTTGCGTCCTCAGGATGACAAAGTTGTCTAATGCTGTCATTCTGAGCGAAGCGAAGAATCTCAGATTTTTTGTTATTCCGAACATGGCTTTACAGCCTCAGGATGGCAAAGAAAGCAAGTGAAAAATCTATTTTTTAATAAAAATTTTAAAAGGAGGTTTAACATGAGAAAAGTTTTACTTACAGGAATTGGGCTTGTAGCATCTGCACTCATTGCAACACCATCAAACGCAGCACCAAAGTTTTATTTTGGAGAAGGAAAAGAGCTTGAAATCTTCTTTGCAAACCAGCTTTGGGGCGTTTATACTACGGATAGAGTTGAGAACGGCACAAAATACGACAACAGAATGGATTTCTTCCTAAGAAGATCAAGACTTGGATTTCAAGGAACAATAACAGAAAATTTATCTTGGAGAGTATGGTTTGCTTATGACAACGTAGGATTAGATCCACACACTGCACTTGCAAAAAATGGTAGTATAGGCGTAGTTGGTGGAAACACTAATAACCAACAATTCTATGTTTGGGATGCTATGTTTACTTATGCACTTCATAAAAATTGGGCAAATATTACCGTAGGTTATTTTAGACCTCAAGTTGGCAGAGAAAGCATTACAGCAGGCTTTGAAGTATTATCCTTTGAAAAAGCTTTAACAAACTTTTATCCAAGACTACATTTAGTAGGAACCGGTCCTGGTCGTGAAACTGGCGTAAATATAGGTGGTTTGTATAATGATGAAAAAACTAAGCTTGGACTTAACTATAACTTTGGAGTGTTTAACGTAGATAAATTTAGCGGTGGAACAGGCGGGGATAACTTACTCTACACAGCAAGAGTAGCTGTATCTTATGGCGACCCAGAGATGAAAAAATACGGAATGGGCTATAAAGTCAATTACTTTGGAAAAAGAAACGGTATAACTTTTGCAATTAACTACGCATATCAAGGAAGAGGACAAGATAGCAACCAATTCCCACTTGCAGATAAAAGTATATGGAACAATACCTATTTAGATGCAAATAATAAGCCAAAAGTTCAGTTCAAAAACAACCAAATGTTAGGCTTTGATATCCTTGCAAACTATAAAGATTTTACATTTAACGCTGAATACGACGAATTAAAAAGGTCTTTTGATGTATTAAGCTTGGATTACAAAGACAAAGTATGGCACGTAAGAGGTGGTTATAACTTTACGCTTCCTAACAAAACAATCCTTGAACCAACCATTACTTATGCAGAATGGCAAGGAGATAAAGCAAGCTTAAACGGTAATGGTAATTTCAAAACAACCGACGTTGGTTTAAACTGGTATATAAAGCAAAACAACATGAAGCTTAATTTACACTATGTTAAACAGTCTGGCTCAGCAAAATCAGCTTATAATCCTGGAAATGGCAAAGCTGGTGATTACATAGGCGTTGGCTTACAGTTAATTTTCTAATAGTTTAAAAGTCAGAGGAAGCTGGGGATGTGGAACAAAGCGTTCCCTGTCTTCCTGATTCTTTTGAAATTCGGAGGCATAAGATGAAAAAATTATTATCACTAATGTTGGTATTTTTATTCTTAGCAACATCTACATTTGCACAAGAAAAGCCAAATTTTGACTCTAAACTTCCGGACAAAATAAAAGCAGTTTTTGATTGGACGTTAGAAGACCCAAAGGATTCAGAAATGGCAGTCAATTTTATCTCTAACTTCATCAAAGCATTCGATGAGTTTAACCCAATGGGAGAGTACTCATTAGCTATAGTATCTCATGGGCCAGAAGCGTTGATATTCTCGAAGAAAAATTATGAAAAGTACAAAAATGTTGTTGACAGGCTAAATTCAATGACAAAAAGCTACAATCTTAAAATTTATGTATGCAGAAACACAATCAGAGCACTTGGGTTAAAAGAGGAAGATTTACAGCCATTTATAACTATAGTCCCGGCAGGGGTTGTTGAACTTGCAAAACTTCAAGAAGAAGGCTATAGATTAATTCCAACAGTAGTTCATGACTTAAAAAAGTTTAAGCAATAAGTAGGTATATAGCATGAAAAAAGTCTTATTAACAAGCTTTGGTTTTATGACTGTTTTGTTAATTGCCGCACCTTCAAAGTCTAAAGAGGGAGCCTTAAAATGAAAAAACTGCCTTTAACTTTAACAGTTTTATTAATTTTAATAATATTAACCATTTCATACTCAATGGAGCTAAAGAAGTTTTATCAAAATATGTACATGGTTCGCGGTGTGGATGCGATGCCATCTCCAGAAAACAAAGGTTTTATGTCTAATGCATATGGAATTTTAACCAAAGAAGGCTGGATAGTTATAGACTCTCTTTCAACTCCTGAGCTTTCAAAGGAATTTCTAACACTTTTACAAAAGGAGAAAAAAGCACCTGTTAAATATCTGATTATAACCCACTACCACCCAGACCATTGGTATGGAGCTTCTACTTTTAAAGAAGCCGGAGCAGTTGTAATAGCCCACAAAAATCTAAACAAATTTTATAACTCTCCGGAAGCAAAAATGACTCTTGAAGCCTCAAATCAAAGATTTGGCGGAATCTACAAAAACGTAAGACTAATACCAGCAGATATAGAGATAGAATCTCAGAAAGATTTAAAAGTTGGGCAGTATGAAATCAGCATAATTCCAACAAACCCTGCACATACAGACAATGATATTGTTATTTTTGTAAAAAATGAAAACATTTTATTTGCTGGAGATTTAGTATATCTAAACAGAATTCCATTTGCAGGAGATAGAGGCTCTTCTGTTAAAAATTGGCTTAAAGTTTTGAAAGATTTAGAAAAACTTAATCCAAAAATAATTCTTGGTGGACACAATGAACCCATGGACAAAAAAGCTATAGAGTTTACCTATAACTATCTATCTTACACAAGAGACACAGTGAAAAAACTAAAAGATGAAGGCAAAGGACTTGATGAAATAAAAGCATACATAAACCAAAGCTCACCATGCAAAAATTATGTTATGTATGATGTTTTTAATGATGCAAACGTTTATAAAATTTTCAACGACTTAGACTTAGAAGACTTTCAATAGAGGTGATAGTCATGATAAAAAAAGTTTTAGTCTTGATTTTATTAGTTTTCAGTTTTTCCATAGCCGAGGAAAACCCAAAAGCTGTTATCAACCTTACAACAGGAGATTTAAAAAAGTTTAAAATGTATCTTTTAAGCGGACTTGTAAATTCAGCCGAGTATTACAAAAACCAGTTAAAAGATTTAAAGGTAGTTGTAATCATCCATGGAGATGCATATAAATTCTTTATAAAAGACTTACAAAATTCACCATACAAAGATGACAAAGAACTTTTAGAAAATCAAAAAGAAATAGAATCAAAATTAAGTTATTTGACTACTAACTACGGCGTAAAGTTTCAAATGTGTGAACAAGGAATGAAAGGTAAAAAAATAGACCCAAAGACCCTGTATAATTTCGTAGAGCTAATCCCAAACGCATTTATAGGATTGGTTGATTGGCAGAACAAAGGATATGCTTATATTCCTATACACTAAATACTTTGATATAATTAATTATAAAATTATATTTGGAGGTTTAGCTGATGAAAGTTTTTAAAGTAATTTTATTGGCTGTTATTCTGTCATTCTCAGCAGTCTTTGCATGGCAGCCATCAACAGAGGGTTCAGGCAATGGATTGGTTATTTACAAAATTGAAGGCGACCCTGCAGACATTATGATTGCACTAAAAGGAAATCTTGAAGCTAATCAAATCATCTTAGTAACAACAACAGACCCAGCAGCACCACTTGCAAACAACATTAAACTATTCCCAGACTATAAAAAATTAAAAGTTGATTATATCCAAAACTTCCTTGTTACAAGCATGACAACCCTGTATAAAATCTTTACAAACGACCCAAACGCAATGGTTTTATCTCCATTTGTAATTACAGTTTACCAACTTGAAGGCGATAAATATACTTATATCGTAAGAACTAAACCATCACTTCTTTTAGATGGCACAAAGTACCCGGAGGCAAAAGCAGCAGTAGAAGAACTTGAAAACAGAATTGATAAATCTATAAGAGACTTAATGTAAAAATAATTTGAAAGGTGAGGTTATTGCTCGCTCACCTTCTCTTTAGGATAATTTTTTACGCATATATTATAGAAGTTACAGAAATTTCAGTATACCCTCTCTAAAGCGTAAGAGTGTTTCAAAACTTTTATAAGTCTATCTTACCCGTCATCTTCTTTTGATCTTTTGAATCGAAAAGAAAAATTATGAAATTCTTTGCCAACTTCAGAATAACGTTGATTTTTAGAACAAACTCAGCAAGTTGGTATAACTGTTTTAAAGTTTTTGTGAGTTCATTTTTTTGTTATTTTGGAAACGTAAATCCGAAGATAAACAAAACAATGAATAAATGAAAAGTAAAAGAAAGGAAATTTTTCGTCTGGCTGTAAAATGATGATGTGGATTTTTGAAATAAACTAGCCATTTTTTAACAGCTCCAATATCTCATTTTGAACTTTTTCCAGAAGCTCCTTGTCATAAACTTTCTCTTTATTTTTTGTTCTAATATAAAAAGCATCTCTAACTCTCAAACCCTGCGTTGAAGCTTTTACCATATGAACGTATAAATCGTACTTTGAGAATATTTTGATTATATCAAAAAGCAGCCCAACTCTATCTTCTCCAGAAATATCAAAGATTGTGTAATTTTCTGACATTTCATTGTCTATTTTTACAAATGTAGGTGGTGGAACGGTAGAAGCTCTAAATCCTCTGTCTCTTTTTCTTGTTAGGTTTTCAAACTTTTCTTCTCCGTTAACTACTTTTAAAAGTAAGTTTAAGAATTTTTCAAATTTTTGCTCATCAATAGCTTCTAAGCTTGAGGTTGAAATTTGAGTTTCTATAAGGTATATTCCATCTTTTCTTTCAAAGCTGTACACAGTAAGAATGTTAATGTTTAAGTAAGTTAAAATTCCAGTGATTATTAGTAGTGGATTTTCTATGTTTTTAACGGCTATTACAACATCGGAATATCCTGCTCCTATGTTTTTCTCAAATGTGGTAGTAAGTGTAAGATTTTCTTCTATAAGCTTATCTTCTAACTTTATATGTTTTACTATATCTTGTAGTGGTGTAGATAAAATATAGTAATCTGAAAGTCTGTTTAGATGAAATTCTGCTTTTTCTTTAGAAAGCTCTAAGGTTAAAAGTTCAAGGAGTTTTCGCTTTTTATCTTCAAATCTCTTTTGAATTTGCGCTTCTAAATCTTCGATGCTGCTGCTTTCTAAATATTCAGAAGCTTTGTTGTAAAGTTCCATCAATAATGCAAACTTCCAGTCGTTCCAAGCTCCAGAGCCTACAGCGTTTGCATCACACCATGTTAAAACTGTTAGCATGTTTAAAAGTTCTTTGTTTTTGATAACTTTAACGAAATCTTCAATAACTCTTGGTTCGTGTAGGTTTCTCCTTTGTGAAATGTGAGCCATATCTAAGTGATGTCTTACTAAAAAGCTTACAGTTTCTATATCTTTTAAAGGATATCCAAATCTATCTAAAATATCTCTTGCCATTTCTGCACCAAGGACGCTATGGTCTGCCTTATGTCCTTTTCCGATATCATGTAAAAATATCGCCCAGATTAATAAATCTTTTCTTTGGATTTCTTTGTAAATCTCAAAGATTTTTATTTTTTGAAAGCTGTCAATCTTAGGAAGGTTTTCTAACTCTTCTAAAGCTTTGATAGCATGGGCATCGGTTGTATACTTATGATAATGGTCGTATTGGAAATGGCATCTTTGAAATCCAAACTCAGGAATTAAATCATCAAGGACATAAAAATCTTGCATTCTTTTTAGCGTTTTTGGAAGGTTGTTTATAGAAGAAAATATTTCTCTAACAATCTCTTTTAGGTCATCAGATAGTTTTTTACCTTTTAAAAATCTTTCATTTTTTCTAAGCAAATATTCAAGATTAGAAGAAAAATTCAAGCCGTATTTTTTAAAGTATTTAAAAGCCTTTAGGATGTTTTTCTCCGGCTCTTTTTCAAACTTTTTAGAGTTTAAAACATCTATTTCAGAAGATGTTCTTATAAACACATCATCAATTGGAATATATTCTTCGTATGGACTTTCTGACTCTGTAAGATTTTTTAGTATTCTGTTTGTTATGTTATTGATCGACCTTGCGTTCAAATAGTAAAGTTTCATCATTCTTTCAACGCTATCTCTTAATGCTTCATAATCTGCATTTTCAGGAGCATAACCAATCTTTTTAGCTACTTCCTCCTGTAATGCAAATGTTAAAACATCACATTTTTTATTGCATAATAGATGCATCTGATTTCTTATTCTTAAAAGAAAATCATAAGCATTCATCAATTCTATATATTCTTCTTCAAGGATTATGTTTTTTTCTACAAAGTATCTATAATCGTTAACATCATCTAAAACTTTCGCTATCCAAAATACTTCATGAAAATCCCTAAGACCACCTTCGCCTTCTTTAACATGCGGCTCCATCAGATAAATGCTACTTCCTGTGTTGCTGTATCTAACCTTCCTTGCTTTTAGCGTAGCTTCTATGTATGCTTTTCTTTTAGACCTTATTAGTTTTTTAAATTTTTCTGACAATGTTTTATATATATCTTCATTTCCACATAGAAATCTACCTTGAAGTAGTGCTGTTGCTACTGTTAAATCTTCTTTTGACAAATCTAAAAAAGTTTTAATATTTCTTGGAGAAAATCCAATGTCGCATTTTAAATCCAGCAAACAATAGTAAAAATTTTCTATGCCAACTTTTAGACTTTCTATATCTTCTGTGTCATAGACTATTGAGATATCTATATCAGATTTAAAACATAGCTCTCTTCTTCCATATCCACCAAGGACTATAATTGATATCTCATTAAGATTTGGAAAAGAAATTCTTGCAAACTCTTTGATTGTTTGGTCTGTTAAGTCCGATAACTCTTTAACAATTGTTAGTGCACTTTCTCCAGCATAATGTTTTGCTATAAGCTCTTTTTTCGCTTTATTGTAGTTATCTAAAATATGTTGTTTTTTATTTACTTCTAATGCCGTTTCCATTTTCTGCTCCTTTTAGAATAAGTTGATTACATAAGCAATCTAAATCGCTGCTAATAAATTATATAAAAAATCTCTTATAGAAAATAGATATTAAATTAAATACGTCGGGTGAGAAATTCAACAAAAGTATAAGATTCTTAGTCGGCTGAAGAATGACAAATTAGGTTATCCTTCCTTTAATGCTTACCATTCAACCTTTCTCCGTCACCCTGAGGCCTTAAAGTCGAAGGCTCTATATTTTAAAAAGTAAGAAAATAAGAAGCGAGAAGTAGAGGTAAGAAAGGGGGGGAGATTCTTTACACGGCTGCAGAATGTTCTATGGAGACTGTTCCAAAAATCCACATCGTCATTCTGAGCGAAGCGAAGAATCTTCTGTTTTTTCTTTCTTTTCAAAAAAATATTAAAAAAAGAGATCCTTCGGCCTCAGGAGACAAGGAAAGGTAAATTTACAAAAATTTTGGAACACCCTCAATTAATACGTAAGTTCTAAAATAAAAATCATCCATTTTTAATTGTTTTAGCTTATATTATTAAACAAAAAAACAAATTATGGGAAAAACTTTGATGATAGTTATAGCAGGAGCAACAGCAACGGGAAAAACAGAGCTTGGTATTAAGCTTGCAAAACTTTTAGATGGAGAAGTAATTAGTGCAGACTCTATGATGGTTTATAAGTATATGGATATTGGAACGGCAAAGCCATCTGTTGAAGAAAGAGAAGGAATTGAGCATTATGTTATAGATGTAATCTTACCTTCTCAAAACTACTCTGTGAAAGAGTATATTGAAGATTTTGATAAAGCTGTCCAAAAAATTAGAGAAAAAGGCAAAATACCAATAGTAGTGGGCGGTACTTGGCTATACATTCAAGGAGCTTTATATGGCTTATCAGATGCACCAGAAAGTGATTGGACTTTAAGAGAAAAATTAAACAGCTTAGATAATTTAGAGCTTTATACACAGTTGCAAAAAGTAGACCCAGAGTATGCAAACAAAATACACGTAAATGATAAAAGAAGAATTGTTAGAGCATTAGAAGTGTATTACCTTACAGGAAAACCGTTTTCTTTTTTCATAAATCAACATAATTTTAAATCAAAAAGGTATAACTTTATGGGCTTTATTCTTGAAAGAGACAGACAGGAGCTTATGGATAGAATAGAGATAAGAGTTGAAAAAATGTTTGAAAAAGGTCTTGTCGAAGAAGTTAAAAAGCTTGTAGATATGGGATTTAAAGACAGTTTAACATCAATGCAGGCAATAGGATACAAAGAAATTTTACCTTACTTAGATAAAAAAATCTCACTTGAAGATGCTAAAAAATGTATAATAGAAAATACTAAGGATTTTGCAAAAAGACAAATCAGAACCTTTAGAAATAAAACAGATTTTGAAAAAATAGAAGCATCTAAATTTGAAGTTAATGAGATATTAGACTATATTTATAGAAAATATAACCAGGAGGTAAGACATGTCAGTACAAGATGAAATTTTAAACGAGTATAGAAAAGAAGGTAAAGAAGTGACAATTTACTTAATTAGAGGAACAAGAATTGTTGGAAAAATAATTGACGCAGACCAATTTACTATTCTTGTTGATGTTAACGGTCAACAGCAACTTATTTATAAACATGCAATTAGTACAATCGTTGTAGAGTAAGCGTGAAGGTAGTAATAGTAGCAGTAAATCTAAACGATAAAGAAGAAGACTTTGAATATAAAATTCAAGAGCTTGAGGGTTTGGTAGAGGCAGCAGGTGGAACCGTTGTAGGTAAAGTGTATCAAAAAAGAGAATCTCCAGACCCTGCCTATTTTATAGGTCGTGGAAAGGTAAAAGAGATAGCCCAGCTTGTTGAAGGAATAGGAGCAGATACTGTTGTTTTTAATGTAAATTTATCACCTGTTCAAATATCTAACTTATCTAAGGAATTAAATGTGGAAGTTCTTGATAGAACAGATTTAATTCTTAAAATTTTCTTGAATAATGCAAGAACAAAACAGGCAAAACTCCAAGTAGAGCTTGCATACTTGCAACATCAGCTTCCAAGAGTTTATGGCGGAAAAGGAAAAGAGCTTTCAAGAATTGGCGGTGGTATGAAGACAAAAGGAGCCGGTGAAAAGCTTGGAGAGATAAAAACAAGAACGATCAAAGATAGAATAAACAAAATTAAAAAACAACTTAAAGAAATAGAAAAGCAAAGAGAAGAACAAAGAAAATCAAGAGAAGATAATCCAAACATACTAAAAGTTTCTCTTGCAGGATATACAAACGCAGGCAAGTCTTCACTTTTAAAAAGACTTACAAAAAGAGATGTATTCATATCTGACCAGCTTTTTGCAACTCTTGACACAAAAACATCTTTAATCTACTATCCTGATATAAAAAAGAAAGTTTTAATAACAGATACAGTTGGATTTGTTGAAGATATGCCATCTGAAATAATGGATGCATTCATGACAACCTTAAAAGAAATAGAAGATGCAGATGTTATTCTTCATGTGATTGATATTTCAGATAAAAATTGGATGAAAAAGAAAACAACCGTTGAAAACGTATTAAAACAGTTAAAACTTCAAGATAAACCAATTATAACAGTTTTTAACAAGATTGATAAAGTCGTTCCATCAAAAGATTTGATCGAAGAAGATGTAATGGAAAATACCATAACTATATCAGCAGAAAAAGGATGGAATATAGATAAACTTTTTGATATACTTAAAAAATATGCAAAACAAAAGGAGGAAAACCATGGATTGTGTTTTTTGCAAAATAGTCAATAAAGAAATTCCTGCTAAAATAGTTTATGAAGATGAGTTAATAATGGCTTTTCATGATATAAGACCACAGGCAAAAGTTCACATACTTATAATTCCAAAAGAGCATATACCAAACAACCTTTATTTTGAAGGAAGACATAAAACATTAATCGGTCATATTATCTTAAAAGCAAACGAAATTGCAAAAATGTTTGAAATAGACAAAACAGGATTTAGACTGATAATAAACTCCGGTCCAGATTCAGGACAGGAAGTATTTCATGTACATTGGCATTTATTAGGAGGCGAGCCACTTGGAAAACTCATCTGCAAATAAAGAATTAGAAATAGTTGATACAAGAGGATTATTTTGCCCTTTACCACTGACATTTGTATCAAGAAAGTTAAAAGAAATACCTGTAGGCGAAAGATTAAAAGTTTTAGCAGATGATAAATCATTTAAGAAAGATATAGAAATATGGGCTTTTGAAACAGGTAATAAGCTTTTGGAGTTCAAAGAAGAAAACGGCTACTACGTTGCAGTTATAGAAAGAGGAAAAGGTTTTAAAGGTGAAAGCATTTGGGATAAAATAAAGTTTATCTCCTTGGGTGTTAAGCTACACTTTATAAAACATCTTCTTGATATTATTCCATTTAATAAGCCAAAATATTTAATAACGTTCGTATCTGTTGCAGAAGGTTTAAGAGCAGCAGATTTCTTAAAAAGCAAAGGCATTGAAAATTTTATAATGCTGCCGGTTCCAAAGGAAATTTATCCACATTGTGGTCTTGTCTTTGGTTTAAAATCAAAAGATGATGCTGTAAAAATTTACAATTTTTTAAAAGAAAACAAATACGCTGTAGAGGACATACATATAATAGATAGGGAGAAAAAATACCCAAAGTTAGAAGTTTGATTATACCTTGGGGTAAGAAATTATCGGTTTTTATAAAATTTAAAAATGAGATCCTTCGGCCTTACGGCCTCAGGATGACAGTGTGGATTTTTGGAACAGCCTCAGCAATAAATCAAGAAATTATTAAGATGTTTTGGATTAAAAATTGAACTCGAGGCATAAATCCCCGACTTAGGAATTATTTAGATGTTTTCAAAATCCATATCCTGGCTGTATTTTTCTTGCAAGCTCTTCTAATCTTCTAATTCTTTCTTCTGTTGGTGGATGTGTTGAAAATAATTTCATTATAAAATCGCCACTAAGTGGATTGACAATCATCATATGAGCGGTTCCTGGATTGA
>NZ_JAPYVU010000009.1 GCF_028276765.1 Sulfurihydrogenibium sp. | reverse complement strand
TTATTAATAGGTTTTTAACAATGAATAATTATTAGCGTAGTGTATAATTAATTAAAGAAAAGCAATAAAACGTATGCAGAAAAAAATAGACTATTCTATGATTTTCTATTATTGGACAAAGCATATACAATTTCGTCTTAGTTTATTGCAATATAAAACAGAGACTGTTTCAAAAACAACATCGTCATTATAAGCTAAGCGAAGAATCTCCACCTTTTACCTCCCGCTCTCTCATTTACTCACCTTTATCTCATTTTTCACCTTTGAAAATTCTCTAATATGCTATTCGTTATTCTACTGACTAACTCATCTAATTCAATCTCAATGCCTTCATTGATTAAGGATGTTGCAACGTAACCATCTAAATTACATGGTTTTATTAGATTAAATTTATCTAAATCAACCGAATGATTTACAGCTACGCCATGCAAAGAATAACCTTTGCTATACTTAAACCCTATTGATGCAAGCTTTCTATTTTCAATGTAAAATCCAGGATTTTTAAAATCATGATAAATTTTTTCACAAAGAGATTTAAAGACAATATCAAAAGACTTAACTACTTTTTTATAAAAAACAATTGGGCTTTTAACTTTAAAAATAAAATAAAAAATCGGCTGACCGGGTCCGTGAAACGTTATAGACCCGCCCCTATCTGTTTTTATCACATTTACAGGAAAATTTTTATTTTCATTTTGACCTACCGTATAAACATCATAATGCTGACATATCAAAAGATAGTTTTTATTATTCTCTAATGCTTTTTTATGAAAATCTTTCATAATACTTAAACCGTCTTGATAATCAATCAATCCAAGATTTACAATTTCTATCATAATTTTACGTTGCTAATTCTTCCTTGCTTAATATCTTCCACTATATCTTTAAGAGATGTGTTAAAAAGATTATACAAATGATTTCTCTCAACGACCCATCTATTATGAATGGCACATGGATTTTCATCACTACATTCCTCGAACCCTAAAATACAAGATTTGAATAATCTATCATCATCTAATGATTTAATAATGTCTATTATTTTTATGCTTTCTATTGGCTGTTTAAAAACTATACCACCCTTTGGACCTCTATAAGAATCAAGAATTCCAGATTTTACAAGTTTTTGAACGTTTTTTGCTAAATAATGGAAAGGAAGATTTAATTTTTCAGCTATTTCTTTTACGGAAACATAGCTTTTCTCTTGATTTATAGCAAGATAGATTAAAGCTCTTATACAATCTTTAACAGATTCTGATAACATCTTAACCCCCAAATCTCAATTTTGCTGCATAATAGATAATAACCACTCCAATTATGAGATTGATTATTCCAATAATTCGTGTCATTATTCTAAATTTTTCATTTAAATGGGACCTTGGACCAAAGTATAGGTCATGTAATACTGCTAAAAAGAAAGTTAGCAAGAAAAGCTGAATCTTATCATGCAGTGTTGATGCATACTCAGAGGACCTGTTTATCAAATCGTTAAAAGAAACACCTAAATTATGCATGTTTCCTATTCCGGTAATAAAAAGCAAAGGTAAGCCTATAAACGTTCCAATAATAGAAAATCTTTTCCCAACTTTTTGAAATACCTCAACACTGTTTGGTAGATTTCTGACATATGGAGATAGTACAAAAACCATAAATAGCATACCGCCTATCCATAATGTAGCCAAAATTATATGAATTGTTAAGACTAATTCTTTCACAGTAAACTCCTTTAAAATTAAAGACAATTTTATCCTAAAATTAAGTTCAATGCAAGATATTGTCCAAGTCGAAAATAAGATTTCAAAAATACTTAACCGCTACATCCCTCCAAAGATATCAAAATAATCTTAAAAAAGATTAGACTTTACCGAAAACTTTTTCCAAAAGCCGGGAATTATATCACATTTTTTTTAAATTTTTTTAACCAACATTAAATCATTTATTACTGAAAAATTTAGATTTGTAGCTCAAACTTCGTAAGGTATGGTTAACATTTATCTTATCTTTATTACTTTTTACTGACCCTGTTCCAAAAATCAAAAAACTTCTTCTCAAAATTAAGATGAGGGTGTCCCAAAATTTTTGTAAATTTATCTTTCCTTGCTATCCTGAGATCGAAGACCAAAGGATCTCTTTTTTGATTTTTTGACTTGAAAAGAAAAATATGAGATTCTTCGCCGGCTGCAGAATGACAATTTGAGTTTTTGGAACACTCTTAAATTAAGATTGATAAGATAAATAAAAATACACAAATTAAAATCATGTAGAAATTCCAAAATCTTCTCTTTTAACTCTAAACACTGAATTTGCTTTGTTCTTTATTTTCCTTTGATAACTGTCTCAATAGATGCTTTATTTTTATTCTAAGAGTTTGCTTTATCTTTATAGCAGGAATAAGTCCAATGTCTAAGATTTTTTGTATTACACTTATTGAATCATAACCTTTATCAGCTATAAAAAGTTAGTCTTTTGATAAAATCTACTTTGCTTATAAATATCTCCATAGGCAAAACCTGTAGCATTTGCTATGTAGCACCGTTCTGTTTTTCTCATGTAAACATTCCATTTTTTGATTTTGTGTATTTAATTTTAACTGAGAAAATAATACGTCGGGTGAGAAGTTCATTAAAAACATAAGATTTTTCGCCGGCTGCAGAATGACGAATAAGGTTATCCTTCCTTAACACTTATTAATCAACCTTTTCCTTGTCATCCTAAGGCTGTAAGGCCAAAGGATCTCATTTTTAAATTTTACAAAAACCGCTAATTTCTCACCCAAGGTATTATTATAAAACTTATTCTCTTAAAGTTTAAAAATTTTTGGTATACTTAATATACGATGGCAGGTTAAAGAAAGATTGAATGGTAAGCATTAGAGGAAGAATAACTTTGTTTGCCATCCTACAGCCAGCGAAGAATCTCCTACCTCTTTTATCGAATTTGAATATTGAATTTTTCATCCGATATATTTAATAGGGATTATATTAAAAAGGAAGCAATAAATGAAAAAATGGTTAATTATACTAATTTTAATAGCGATAGGTTATTATGTCTCTCAAAACGTTGGAAAATGGCAAGAAAAATATCATTCGGTTGTTTTTGAAGAAAGTAACAATAAATCAAATGAAGAAAATTCTTCAATTACATATAAAACTTCTATAGATAAGCTTAAATCATTAAAAGAAGAAGACAAAAACCAATCTGAAAATTCTGATGCAAATGAAGAAAAACCAAAGGATAAAGACAAAGAAGCAGAGAAAAAGGCAGAAGAAGAGATTAGGAAATTAGTTGGGGTTCAGCCGCCTAAAAAAGAAGAGTCGTTTATTGAAACGATTATTGAAAAAGTAGAAAATTTTATTAAAATGATTAAAGAAAAGATTTTTGGGGGAAGTCAATGACAGATTTTAAATTTAACACCATAGATGAAGCCATAGAAGATATTCTAAACGGAAAAATGGTTATTGTTGTAGATGACCCAGACAGAGAAAATGAAGGAGACCTTGTTTGTGCAGCAGAAAAGGTAACGCCAGAAATCATAAATTTTATGGCAAAAGAAGGTAGAGGGTTAATCTGCTTAACTATGCTACCGGAAAGACTTAAAGAGCTTGATATCCAACTAATGACAACAAACAACACAGACCCAAAAGGCACTGCTTTTTGTGTATCTATTGATGCACATCCAAAATATGGAATAACAACAGGTATATCTGCTTATGAAAGAGCAACTACGATAAAATTAGCAGTTAGTCCAGAAGCTAAACCACAGGATTTTGTAAGACCGGGACACGTATTCCCATTGATGGCTAAAAAAGGTGGAGTATTAGAAAGAACAGGACATACAGAAGCTTCTGTTGACCTTGCAAGACTTGCAGGTTTATATCCTGCCGGCGTTATATGTGAAATTATGAAAGAAGATGGCACAATGGCAAGACTTCCAGATTTGATGGAGTTTGCCAAAAAACATAATCTTAAAATCATTACAATTGCAGACTTAGTTAAATACAGATTAAAAAAAGAAAAGCTTGTTTCAAGAGAAGCAGAGGCATTCTTACCTACAAAGTATGGTGTGTTTAAGATATATGGTTATAAAAGTTTAGTTGATAATACTGAGCATGTGGCACTTGTGATGGGAGAGATAAAAGAAGATGAGCCTGTTCTTGTAAGGGTTCACTCAGAATGTTTGACAGGTGATATATTTGGTTCTTTAAGATGTGATTGTCAAAATCAATTACACTTAGCACTTCAAAAGATAGCCGAAGAAGGCAAAGGTGTTTTAGTATACATGAGAGGGCACGAGGGAAGAGGTATTGGAATTATCAATAAACTAAAAGCATACAGGCTTCAAGATGAGGGTTATGATACAGTGGAAGCAAATCATAAACTCGGATTTAATGCAGATTTAAGAGATTTTGGAACAGGAGCCCAAATTTTGTTAGACCTTGGTGTTAGAAAAATGAGACTTATGACGAATAATCCAAGAAAGATAGTAGCTTTAGAAGGTTTTGGACTTGAGATCGTTGAAAGGGTGCCTATTGTTACACAAACAAATCCACATAATGAAAAGTATATAAAAGCTAAAAAAGATAAACTTGGACATATGATAGAAGGATTGGAAGACTTAAAATGCGATATTTAAACTATCTGACACTTTTGATGATATCTATATTTTTAACCTCCTGTGAAAAAGGTTTAGAGTTTTTTCAGGAAAAAGATTTACTTGAAAGACCAACTTCAAAAAGATGTGCAGAATGTCATGAGAATATATACAATCAGTTTAAAGAATCAAGGCATGCAATGTCTTGGATAAGCCCAGAATTTAAAAGAGGAAGTGAAAATTATTCAAAAGAAAAATGTCTTTCATGTCATGCACCTTATGAGATAACAATTAATGAAAAACCAAAGCTTAGAGATGCACACAGAGAGGATGGAGTTAACTGCGTAGCCTGCCACTTTAGAGATTCTACAAAAAGCATGCATGGACCTTACGATGTATTTTCTCCACCCCATCCGTCAACACAAGATTTAACATATACAAAAGCAGAAATATGTTCAGGATGCCATCAAGAAACGTACAAACAATGGAAAATGGTTGGCACGGACAAAAACTGTCAGCAATGTCATATGCCTGCGGAAAAAGGAAGCTTGATTCAAAAATTTCCATTTACATACATGCACTTACCAAAGGAAGTTCATCATCACGGATTTATAGTTCCAAAATCAAAACCAGAATTTTTTGAAGTAAAAGCAGAGAAAACAGACAAGACATTAAAACTCACAATCTTAAATAAAAAAGTTCCCCATAATGTACCAACAGCAGATAACGGAAAGCCTAAATACTACGTTGATGTAACCTTTTTAAAAGGTGGTAAGGATGTTTATTCTGACAGCATAACAGTTCTTCCAAATGATCCATTTGTAAATGGCAAAGAAAAAGTCTTAGAATTTAACTCAGTAGCAGAATTTGACAAAGTTAGAATAGTTTTAAGCAGAAAATTATCTTGGCAGGAAAAACCAGAAAAAATAGCATCCTATGACTTTTAGACCATTAAACCCAAACGAGAAAGAAATAGTAAAAAGTTTCTTAAGAGATATCTTTGAAAAAGATTTTGATGACTCTTTTTTTAGCGAAAACAACAATCCAACAGTTTTAGAAATAAATGGTCAAATCATAGGATTTTTAAGCTACTTTTATATTTTAGATGAAGCAGAGCTTTTTCTAATAGCTGTCAAAAAAGAGTTTCAAGGTTTGGGATATGGTAAAATTTTGTTAGAGTATCTTTTGAATAAGCTAAAAGAGAATAACGTAAAGATTTGCTACTTAGAAGTTTCTTCAAAAAATTCAAGAGCGATCAATCTATATAAAAAGTTTGGTTTTTATGAATATGGTTATAGAGAAAAGTATTATTCAAACTCAGATGATGCAATTTTGATGAAAAAGGAGCTATAAATGGAGATAAGAGGAAGAAAATTAGAACTTTTAATACCGGAAGACAAAATTCAAGAAAAAGTCAAAGAGCTTGCAAAAGCTATAAGTAGAGAATTCAATGGCGAAGAGCTTTATGTTATAGGTATTTTAAAAGGTTCATTTATGTTTTTTGCTGATTTGGTAAGAAATTTGGAAGGAAAAATTTTTATTGATTTTATGCAGGTATCTTCCTATAAAACAGGGATGGAAAGTTTTGGAGAGGTTATCTTTATAAAAGATATGTCTGTTGACATTAAAGATAAAAACGTCTTGATTGTTGACGACATTATAGATACAGGAAGAACTTTAAAAGCTTTAGTTGAAGCGTTATCTTTAAGAGAGCCAAAAAAATTAAAAACCTGTGTGCTTTTAGATAAAAGAGAAAGAAGAGAAGTAGATTATAATGCTGATTTTTACGGGTTTGAAATTCCGGATAAATTTGTGGTTGGATATGGACTTGATTGGGCAGAAGAAGGAAGAAACTTAAAAGAAATTTATGCGGTAGTTTGAGGGGTTTTATATGGGGAAAAAATTATTTGAAGGTATATACAAGTTTAAAAATGAAGATTTTGAAAAATACAAAGATATATTTGAAAAACTTAAGGATAAACAAAATCCACATACATTATTTATTGGATGTTCAGACTCTAGGATAATTCCAGATTTAATAACAAAAACTATGCCCGGCGAGCTTTTTACAGTTAGAAACATAGCCAATATAGTACCACCGTATAGAGATACACAAGAATATGTTGCAACAACTTCTGCCATAGAGTACGCAGTTTTAGTTTTAAATGTTGAAAATATAGTAGTCTGCGGACACTCAAACTGTGGCGGATGTTATAGTGCACTACATAAAGAAAATTTAGAAAACATTCCACATGTTAAAAAATGGATAGAATTGATAGAACCATCGGTCGATTATGCGAAGAAAATTTGTACAGAAAATAATGAACTTAAATTAGAGATGGCAGTTGAACAGATAAACATAGTAAATCAGATTAAAAATCTTTTGACATATCCATTTGTAAAAGAACGATTTGAAGATGGAAAATTAAACATATATGGCTGGTATTATGTCATAGATACTGGAGACATTTATAACTACGATATGGAAGATGGAACGTTTAAACTAATAACTTAGGAGAGAGAAATCATGAAAATGGTAGATGTTTCTATAAAGTTTGAAACTATCCGAGAGGCAACAGCTGAAGGGAAAATATACTTGTCGAAGGAAACGGTAGAGCTTATAAGGAATAAACAAATTCCAAAGGGAGATGTGCTCACAGCTTCTATGATGGCTGGAATGATGGGGGCAAAAAAAACACCTGAGATATTACCTTTTTGTCATCCTATCATGATAGACCAAGCTTTTGTAGAAGTTGAGCTTCATGAAGATGGAGTATATGCAAAATCTTTTGTTAGATGTATTGGTAGAACCGGCGTAGAAATGGAAGCTTTAACGGCAGTTTCTGCTGCACTTTTAAATGTGTATGATATGTGTAAAGCTTTTGATAAAAATATGATTATCTCAGATATTAAACTTTTATCTAAAAAAGGTGGAAAATCTGACTATGAAGAAGACCTTTCTGGCTTAAACTGTGCGGTAATCACTTTAAGTGATTCCTGCTATAAAGGTGAGGCTCAAGACAAAAGCGGAAAAACAGCAATAGATATTATCGAAAATGAATTTGGTGGCAAGGTTGTGGATTATACAATTCTTCCTGATGATAAGGAAAAATTAGTAGAAAAACTCAAATCTTTAATAGATAAAGTCGATATTATCTTTACAACAGGCGGAACAGGATTTAGTAAAAGAGATAATACACCGGAAGCAACGAGAGAAGTGATAGAAAAAGAGATGATAGGCTTTTCCGAAGCTATGAGAATCGTTGGGATTAAATTTACTCCAAAATCTCTTTTATCAAGAGCTGTTTGCGGTATAGCAGGAGACCATACCTTAATAATCAATTTACCAGGTAGCACCGGCGGAGTAAAAGATAATTTAAGAATGATTGCGCCATTGTTAAAACATGCAATCAGAATGGCAAAAGGTGAAAAGAAACATTGAAAAATAAAGCTTTAATTGTTTTTGCCTTAATGTGGAATAAAAATAAACAAGAATACTTAACAAAAGCCATAGATGAGCTACAAAAAAATTTTGGAAGTATTATTCTTCAATCTAAAGAATTTGGCTTAGAATACTCTCATTATTATGAAAAAGAGATGGGAGAAGGTTTGATAAAAAAGTTTGTTCTTTTTGATGAAATAATAGACAAAGAAGACAGTGTAAAAATAAAAAAGTACTCTATGGAGTTAGAAGATAGTTTACGTGTAGATGGGAATAGAACAGTTAATATAGACCCGGTTTATGTTGATGAATATCAAGTTGTAGCACTTAGCCATAAAGACAAGGGTTCAAGAATATATTTATCAAACGGTGTTTATGCTGAGATGCAGCTACTTTACCATCATGGAAGTTTTCAGCCACTATTATGGAGTTATTTAGACTACAAAGAAAACGCTGATTTTTTTAATGAAGTACGAAGAATTTATTTGAAAAGTGAGAAAACAAGGAAGTGAAAAAACTACTACTAATATTTTAGTATACGTCGGGTGAGAAATTTAGTAAAAGTAGGAGATTCTTCGCTTCGCTCAGAATGACAAATAAGGTTGTCCTTCCTTTAACACTTATCAATCAACCTTTTCCTGTCATCCTGAGGACGTAAGTCCGAAGGATCTCCTTTTTAATTTATAAAAACTGCTAATTTCTCACCCAAGATGTGAAAAAACTACTACTAATATTTTAGTATTATACCCCGAGGCTTTAAAAATCCACATCGTCATCCCTCAGGTTGTAAGACCGAATAATCTTATGTTATTAATGTGTTTTAGAAAGAAAGGAACAAAAACCGTAGATTCCTTACAGGCTACAGAATGACGATTCTGGACCTATGTTCTCAGAATTATAAATTACTTATTCATTCAAACCTTAGCAGATGCAAGGTCTAATAAAGTTTGCGACCTTAGTATTTGTTTTTCGTAATGCTCTTTCTCTTCTTCTGAAAGATTTTCATTTTGTAGCTTTTGATTAGCTTCTTCTAAAAGCTTTTTTTCGTTCTCAACATTAATTTTATCAAGCTCAAAAACTTCTTCTACAAGAGCAATAACCTTATCGCCTCTAACATCTAAAACACCATAAGTTACTGCAAATTCTTTTACTTCTCCGTCAGCTTTCTCAATTCTTAATTTTCCGGGAGTTATATTTGTAAGTAGTAGCATATGATTTTCAAGAATACCAATTTCGCCATCGGCTGTTGTAATTACAGTCTGATAAACATCACCACTAAATACACTACCTGTTGGAGTAACTACGTCCAATCTATACATTTTTCCTGGTCAACCAAACTGTATAAAACTCGCACAGTTTGGGTTGGGGTATTTGTATTCCGCCATTTCAGACACTTCCGACCCCAACAGGCGGTATTTTGGAAGTGTCCTATCAGCCACTGCTATCCAATCCTTTGAAATTATAACACGCTTCAAAGAATAAAGATCTTTGTAAGACCTTTCAAGACAGCAAAAGCCTGAGACTATGGAAAGAACTTGCCAGCTTTTATGTCTACCTGTGGGCAGACCTCTCATCTGCTACTTCCATTGGTTGACAGGTTTTTGGGTAGCTGTCTTACTTTTCCATTTTCTACAGGAGCTGTCAATCTTTTTTTCATAATTAATCAATAGTATTCTATTGCTTCCGTATATCTCTTCACACTTTTTGTAGTTAATAGTTTTCTATTTATAATAATTTATTATTTTACACTTTTTTACGGAAAATAGCAACTATTGTAATAAGAGTGTTCCAAAATTCCCGTAAGTTTGCCTTTCCTTGTCATCTCGAGGTCGTAATATCGAAAGATCTCTTTTTTGATTTTTTGATTTGAAAAGAAAATTATGAGATTTTTGCCGGCTGCAGAATGACGATTTGAGTTTTTGGAACATCTTTACTGTTGTCACTTCCTATGGTTTATTTTAAAATTTTTTTCTAAGATTGAATGTTTTTTAAACTCCTCGTTTTCCTCCGGAAAATCAATTCTGTAATGAACACCTCTGCTTTCTTCTCTTTTCAAAGCTGCTTCACATATACCTTTTCCAAGAATTATTAAATCTTTGAGATATCTAACATTACAGAATTTATCTATTGAATTATATAGATTTTCTAAGTCTAAAATAGCGCTTTCTAAACTTTCTCTGCTTCTAATTAGCCCTGCCTTTTCCCACATGATAGTTTTTATATTCTTTAAAACTTCAGCCCTTTCTTCTTTGCTTAACTGTTCTTTTGTTTGTGTTTCATTTTTAATATCTACATCTAATATATTAGCATAAATATTGTGTAAATATACAGTATATGCTGTTTTATATCCGGATACTATGCACTCCAAAAGCGAATTGCTTGCAAGTCTGTTTGCTCCATGGACGCCTGTTGACGAAGTTTCACCAACTGCAAAAAGTCCTTTTATATCCGTTTTTCCGTTTAAATCTGCTTTTATGCCACCTATCGTATAATGGGCAGATGGGCTTACCGGTATTCTTGTTTCGTTTTCAAGACCGAATTCTTTCAACATACTATAAACATTAGGAAATCTTTCTTTAAAGTCAATACCTTTTTCTAATAAAGGTTTTATGTCTAAAAATACTTTATGTCCTTCTTGGTATTTTTTAAATATTGCTTTAGCTACTTCATCTCTTGGTTTTAGCTCATCGATAAATCTTTCACCGTTTTCATCAACAAGTATAGCACCTTCTCCTCTTACTGCTTCTGATATAAGCCATCCTGGTTTTCCTTCTAAGTAAATAGCTGTTGGATGGAACTGAACAAACTCTAAATCCATAAGCTCACAGCCTGCCCTATAAGCAACAGAGATTGTATCTCCTGCCACATTGTAAGCAGAGGTATTTCGTAAATATATTGCACTATAGCCACCTGTTGCTAAAACGATAGATTTAGACCTTATCACCTTTTGACTGTTTCCATCTGACAGGATAATTCCTACGTATCTATCTTCATCTGTTAAAATCTCTTCTAAATAATAGCCATCTGCTAAGCTTACTTTATCTTTCACATACGACAGCAGAGTTTTTCCTATCTCATAACCTGTTTTGTCTTTTGAGTGTAAGACTCTATTTCTTGAATGTGCCCCTTCTCTTGTAAGTTTAATAAAACCTTTTTCATCTCTATCAAAATTTACACCAATATTGATTAAATCTATGACCCTTTCTAATCCTTCTTCAACAAGAAGTCTAACGTTTCTTTCTATGCATAGACCTTTACCTGCTTTTAATGTATCTTCATAGTGTAATTCTGTAGAATCTTCCGGAGAGATTGCAGCGGCTATTCCACCCTGAGCTAAGAAAGAGTTTGATATACCCGGCTTTTTCTTTGTTATGAGTAGTGGTTTTATGCCAAGCTGCAAGAGATAATAAGCGGTAGAGATGCCGGCAAGTCCGGTTCCAACAATAATCGTATCAACCCTTTCTTCCGGTAATTCTTTTGTATTAAAACAGGTTAAATATCTATTAAACTGCATGCACTTTTAAATTGTTGATAATTTCTAAAATTGCTGCATCTAATTTTTTAGGACTATGTCTTGCATAGTTTCCTTCGTCTAATAAATCTTTTGCATAAACTGTAAGTCCCATTCTTGATAGATTTCCAACATCTGCCACAACAGGCTCTGAATTTTCTTTTAAGTATCTTTTGAGAACTTCATCCGGTGGAATGGTTGTATTTAGCAGTACTGCATTTAAAAATGTTGACTCTTCATCACCTGTTACTATTTTATTTAGTGCTTTTACATGGTCTGAAGCTGTAAAGCCATCTGTTTCACCATACTGAGTCATGACGTTGCATATGTAAAGCTTAAAAGCTTTTGAGTTTAATACAACATCTCTTATATCTTTTATAAGCAGGTTAGGAATTATACTTGTAAACAAGCTACCCGGTCCAAGTATTATCATATCTGCATCTAATATACTATCTACAGCTTTTTGTGGAGCTCTTACATCCTCCGGCTCAAGCCATATCCTTTTTATCTTTGCGATTAATTTTCTACCATACTCTGTAATTTCAACTTCACCTTTAATGATATTTCCATCTGTAAACTCTGCTACCAAATTTACCATGGAATCTGTAGATGGAATTATATGACCTTTAATTTTTAAGATTTTGGATGTTATTTCTACAGCTTCTAAAAAATCTCCTGTAATTTTTGTCAAAACAGTCAAAAATAAATTTCCAAAGCTATGACCTTTCAGACCTTCCCCTTCTTCAAATCTATACTGCATTACTTTTGTTAGTATATCCTCATCTTCAGCCAAAGCTGTAATACAGTTTCTAACATCCCCAGGAGCAGGTATGTTAAGCTCTTTTCTTAAAATCCCGGTGCTTCCCCCATTATCAGAAACCGTAACTATAGCTGTCAAATCCTGTATTATGTCCGGGACAAAATACTTTAATCCTCTTAAAAGTGTGCTTAATCCAGTTCCCCCACCAATTGCTACAACTTTCATGATAACTTTCTCCCAAAAAATTTTAAAATTTTTTCCTTATTTGGCTTTTCTATTATACCTTTTTCTGTTATTATAGCTGTAATATTTTCTGCAGGTGTTATGTCAAATGAGTAGTTTAATGCTTTAGACTGCTGCGGTGCAACTTTACAGCAGTGACAGTTTTTTACTTCATCTTCGTTTCTTTCTTCAATTGGTATTTCATCTCCAGATTCTAAGTTAAAATCAAAGCTAGAGCTTGGAGCTGCAACATAGAGCGGAATATTGTGATGTTTTGCAAGGATTGAAAGGCTATAAGTTCCTATTTTATTTGCTACATCACCGTTTAATGTTATTCTATCGGCACCAACTACGATTACATCTATCATTCCTTTTTTAATTAAAAAGCCGGCTGATGAGTCTGTAATTATATAATGAGGTATCCCCTCTTGCAAAAGCTCCCAAGCGGTCAATCTTGAACCTTGTAGATAAGGTCTTGTTTCATCTACGTAAACGGTTATATCTTTATCATTTTCAAATGCAGACCTTATGATTCCAAGAGCTGTTCCCCAGCCGGCAGTTGCCAATGCACCGGTATTACAATGGGTTAAAATGTTTGCTTTCTTTGGAATTAAAACCTCTCCGTATCCACCAATCGACCTGTTTGCGTGATAATCTTCTACTTCTATTCTCTTTGCCTCTTTTAGAAGCAGGTTTAAATCATTTCCGTATTTTTCATAGATAGATTTCATTCTATCAAGAGCCCAAAACAGGTTTACTGCCGTTGGTCTTGTCTGTTTTAATCTTTCATAAACTTGAATGTAATCAATGCCTTCTTTTATTCCTGTATAAAATCCATATGCTCCAACTATTCCGATTAACGGAGCACCTCTAACAATCATATCTTTTATTGCTTTTTCATAGTCTGCTAAGGTTTCAAGCTTTTCCCATACTAACTCATGTGGAAGTTTTAACTGATTTATTACATATAAAACATCATCTTTAAGTTCTAACGGCTTTATATCTTTTAACTTTCTCACTCAGCTTCTCCAACAACATCGTATTTATCGATAGTATCTTTTATTCTTACTTTTATAATATCTCCAACATTAACAGGTTCTGTTGTTTCTACGTATACAACGCCGTCTATCTCAAAAGCACTTCTATAGCTTCTTCCAATTGGCAGGGTTTCCCATTCTTCCGAAAATCCATCAATTATTATATCTAATTCTTTGCCTATTAAGCTTTTATTTTTCTGTTCTGTGATGTTTTCTTGCAATGCTGTAATTTCATTAAATCTTCTGATTTTTTCTTTTTTTGGGATTTTGTCTTTATGTTTTTGGTAAGCAGGCGTTCCTTCTTCATGGGAATATACAAAAACACCAAGCCAATCAAACTGAGCTTCTTGTATAAAATTTTTCAAGCTTTCAAAATCCTCTTCTGTCTCTGTTGGATAGCCTACAATAACAGAGCTTCTGATTGTCATATCTGGCGTGTATTTTTCTTTCCAATGTAGGATTTGATAAAGTTTTTTCTTTCTGTATCCTCTCATCATATCTTTTAAGATTTTATCTTCTGAGTGTTGAATTGGCATTTCTATATAATGAAGAATTTTTTCACTGTCTTTTATGAATTTAAAGAAATCCTCATCTACTGTTGATGGATAAAGATAGTAAAGTCTTATCCATTTTATGCCATCTATTTTTTCAAGCTGCTTTAAAAGTTCAAACAACATCGGTTTTCCGTATAAATCATATCCGTAGTAGCTTGTATCTTGAGATACGATGTTTAACTCTTTAACGCCTAAATCTGCAAGGTATTTTGCTTCTTCTACCAGAGCTTTTATTGGCTTACTTCTATGTTTTCCTCTTATGTTTGGAATGGCACAAAAACTACATGTATGGTCGCATCCTTCAGAGATTTTTAGGTAGGCTGTGTGTTTTGGAGTTGATATTATTCTTTTTGTGTTTTCTTTGGGTTTTATGTCAAATAATACTGGAATTTGAGATTGATTTTTTAGGTCAATGAAGTAGTCTACTTCCGGAATTTCTTTTTCAAGTTCTTGTTTATAACGCTCTACCAAACAGCCTGTAACGATTATTTTTTTGTTTGAATTTTGTTTCAGCTTGACAGCTTCTAAGATTGTTTCAATAGATTCTTCTTTTGCAGGCTCAATAAATCCACATGTATTTATTAATATAACATCCGCCTCTTCCGGATTGGCTGTAAAGCTTATATTTTCTTGATTTAACTTTCCAATTAAAACTTCTGTATCTACAAGATTCTTAGGACAGCCTAAGCTTATAAAATTTATCTTTAAGTTTTTCACATAACCCTCTATTTTAAATTAGATTTGAATAAGATAACCTTTTTGACTAAAAATTTCAAGATGGAATGCTGTAAGCGAGACGTGAAAAATGAACCGTGAAATGTAAAAAGAGTTTAAATCTGTCTCACATCTCACTTCCACTTTTCAATTTGCATAACCAACATGGTTCAGATACAGCTTAAACGTAAGACGTAAAACGTGAAGCGTTATTTAAACTATCACCGTTCTTATGAAACATATTACTTCTTACATCTTGCATTTCACTTCACATGACCCACCACACGGTTCAGATGTAAAAATGATTATAATGTAGCCGTAGTCATCAATAATCTCTTTCTAACCCACACGGTTCAGATGGAACTTTAACGTGAGAAGTGAAACGTGGAACGTAAAACGTAGAAGAATTTAAACCAATATCATTCTTTTAAAACGTCTCACGTCTCACATCTCACGTCTCACCTTACAAAACCCACACGGTTCAGATGGAACTCGGCTCATTCTACGGACAAGAGTTTGTGCTTGATAGCTTTCTAACCCACACGGTTCAGATGGAACGGTGTAGAACTAGAGAAGATCACGATGTTCATATTTCTTTCTAACCCACACGGTTCAGATGGAACATGTTTCTTTTCATAGCAGCCTCCTCCATCATTCGGCTTTCTAACCCACACGGTTCAGATGGAACAGTGCTACGAAACTACCTATATAGACATAAAAAACGCTTTCTAACCCACACGGTTCAGATGTAACGGGGATTGGGAGATTCAGATCTTTGTCAGCCTAAATCTTTATAACCCACACGGTTCAGATGGAACTTGTACGTTAGGCATTCTTGATTTTTCAGCTGTCTTTATAACCCACACGGTTCAGATGTAACATGGATATTGTTTGAGCTCCCTGTTCCTGAACCGGACTTTATAACCCACACGGTTCAGATGTAACTCTAATGTTGTTTTAAAGGTTTATGTTAGTTCTCGTCCTTTATAACCCACACGGTTCAGATGTAACCGTCTATACAAATGGAGAAGGATCCTACGTAAAGGTCTTTATAACCCACACGGTTCAGATGGAACGGAATTATCCCTACGATAACGACATTTATAGCCCCTCTTTATAACCCACACGGTTCAGATGGAACTAGATCGAGAACTTTTTAAACTCTCGATCAAGAAATCTTTATAACCCACACGGTTCAGATGGAACTTAAATATCTTGTCAAGGATTTGGAAACTTTTGAAACTTTATAACCCACACGGTTCAGATGGAACAAAATTAATTATAGGAGGGATGTATTATGGTTTATGCTTTATAACCCACACGGTTCAGATGGAACCCCGTTAACTTTTAACTCAAAAATAAATTCGCAAAAACCTTATTCAATTGCCAAGTTGTAAAACATTATACCAAATTTTTAAAAAATCCGCAAGTTGAAGTTTTTTGCAGCAAACCTCGATATACAGAAAATATATTATTATATTTTATTATTTTATCCTTTAACATCCCATCACAAGCCAACCGCTGAAAACCACAAACTCAGAAGCTCGCTGCAAATACCACTCCTTAACTTCCCGATCTTAAAAAATTTTAAAATAAAAAATTACAAATTTTCAAAAAATTAAGCATTAAAAAATTCAAAATTAAAAAGTCTATTTTAACAAACACTTACATTTACTTTTCAAAAAATCTCTTTAAAAACATCACTACACAAGCTTAAATCAAACATCAAAAAATAAAATCACATTACCAATACCTTAGCTTCACTGACTGCTGAATCATTTCACCAACCTATCACATAATCAAACAAAAATAGCTAAGATATTGATAAACCAATCTCCAACGTCTCACTTCTCACGTCTCATGTTTCACTTAAAATAAGCTTGTGTGGGTCACCTATTCAATTGCCAAGGTGCAGTTAAAAAATTAAAAAGCTAATATAAATATACAAAAAAATTTTCTATATGTCAAGCAGAAATTGAGGAGCGTTTCAGGATTCTTGTAAGCTTGCCTTTCCGTGTCATCTTGAGGACAAAGTCCGAAGGATCTCTTTTTGATTTTTTGACTTGAAAAGAAAGGAAGAGATTCTTCGCTTCGTTCAGAATGATATCTTTGAGGTCAAGATTTATCACCACCTGCAGAATGACAGACAAGATTACCACCTAAGACATCTTTACAAGCATATTAAAAATCTTCATCACCTCTCACTCTGTTAACTTTAAAATCAAATTAGCCAAATCGTCCGGAACTTCCATTACAGATAAACGGGGCATTTTAACAAGATAAAAATCTTGAAACTCTTTCATTTTTTTAATCTCTGACAAAGTTAATTTCTTATTCAATCTCTTGTATGGCTGAATATCTACAACATACAAACCATTCTCATCTTGATAAGGCTCAGACACTACTTTACCAATTCCAACGATAGCTTTTTCTTTTCCTGTATGATAGATAAAAACCAAATCACCTTTTTTCATCTGTTTTATAAACTTTTGAGCTAACGGATTTTTCACTCCATTCCAAACAGTTTTACCTTCTTTTTCCAGCATATCATATGAATACTCTTCAGGTTCTGTCTTGGCTAAATAATACCTTGCCATTAAAAAACCTCATGGTAAAATAATACTGTTATGATATCAGAAAAACATTCAATCAGACCACTCAAGCTTGATGATTTTATAGGACAGGAAGAAGTTAAGAAACAGCTTAAAGTTTTTATAGAAGCATGTAAAATTCAAGGAAAAACTCTTGACCATACTATACTTTCAGGACCACCAGGGCTTGGTAAAACAACCCTTGCGACAATTATAGCCAATGAACTTGGGACAAATATAAAAATAACATCTGCACCTGTTTTAGAGAAAAAAGGAGACCTTATAGGACTGCTTACTTCCTTAAAAGAAGGAGATATTTTATTTATTGATGAAATTCACAGACTAACTCCAACATTGGAAGAAATTTTATACTCTGCAATGGAAGATTTTAAAGTGGATGTTATAGTTGGTGGTGGGTCTAACAGGAAGGCAAGGTCTGCCAAAGCCATAAGATTAGACATTAATAAATTTACACTGATTGGAGCTACTACAAGAATAGGCATGTTATCAACGCCTTTAATCTCTCGTTTCGGAATAATTTTAAACCTTGATTTTTATGATGAGAAATCTTTAAAAGAGATCATTTTAAGGTCTGCAAAAATTTTAAACATAGACATTACAGAAGAGGGAGCTTTAGAGATTGCCAAACACTCAAAAGGAACTCCAAGGATTGCAAACAAACTTTTAAAAAGAGTTTATGATTATGCAGTCATTCACAAAAAAGATGTTATAGATAGAGATACAGCCTTTGATGCATTGAGATTTTTATCTATCGGTAAAGACGGAATAGATGGACTGTCTTTAAAATATCTAAAATCTTTGGTTTATCAGTTTAACGGTGGTCCTGTTGGCCTAAACACAATATCTTTTGCAATATCAGAAGACAAAAGAACGATAGAAGAAGTAATTGAACCCTATCTTCTTAAGCTTGGATTTATAAAAAGAACGGCAAAAGGAAGAGTTGCATTACCTACGGCAGTTGAGTATTTAGAAAATTATGAAAATTCTTGATAAATCAGAGTTTCCATCTTTAAAAAAAGCCAAGTTTATAGAGAGATTAAACAGATTTGTTGGACTGATTGAAATTGATGGAAGTATTACAAAATGTCATATTGCAGACACGGGAAGGCTAAAAGAAATTCTCACAAAAGGAAGAGAGATTTTAGTCATAAAAAATAAAGCAGAAAATAAAACAGATTACAAGTTAATATCTGTGAAGATGGAAGAGGGCTACATTCTAATAAATACTTCTTTCCATTCCAAAATAGCAGAAAAAATTATAGAAAAAGGATATCTTGGCTTTAAACCTGAAAAGATAAAAAAAGAGGTTTTGTATCAAGACAGTAGAATAGATTTTGTCATTGATGACAATTTTTATATAGAAGTCAAAGGCTGTAATCTTAAAAAAGGAAAACTCTGTCTATTTCCTGATGCACCAACATCAAGAGGAGCAAAACATATAAAACATCTGATAGAATTAAAAAATAAAGGTTATGAAGCAGGTATTATGATAATTGCATTTAGAGATTGTGAAGAATTTCTGCCAAATTATGAAACAGATAAAGAGTTAAGTAAATACTTCTTAAAAGCGTTAGAAGTTGGAGTAAAATTTTTAGGTTACAAAGTAAGGTTTGATGAGGAATTTAACATTATGTTAAATGGTAGTTTAAACCTGAGTGAGGAGATATGGAGTTTGCAAAAGAAATTTTCTTCATAATGAACATTATAGGGCTTGTAGCTTTTGCTGTAACCGGTTCTTTAAAGGCAATAAAAGAAGGTTTAGACCTGCTTGGAATTACTGTTTTAGGTGTTATGACTGCACTTGGTGGTGGAATTACGAGAGATTTACTTATAAATACAATTCCAAATGCTTTAAAATCCATCACAGATATGAGCGTTGCACTCTTTGGTGTTTGGGTTGCTGTGGTGATGTATAAAGTTGTTAAAGGTGATATTTCAAACAAATACTACATTTTAATTCCTGATGCAATTGGTCTGTCAGCTTTTACTACAACGGGAGCAATCATTGCATACAATGCTGATGTGTCTTTTTTCGGAATTATCATTCTTGCGACACTTACAGGTGTAGGTGGTGGTGTAATTAGTGATTTACTTCTTGGAAAAGTTCCATCTGTACTGAGAGATGATTTTTACGCAAGTTGTAGCATAATAGGATCAATTGGATTTTACATATCTATGGTTTTAACATCAGATTTAACAGTAGCATCTATTGTTTGTAGTTTACTTGTTCTGATGTTTAGAATCGTAGCAATTCTCTATGATTGGAAGCTTCCAAAATTTCAATGAAGTTAAAAGATCTATTTAGTAAAATAACAGAAATCTTTAAAGAATCAAAAATAGAAAATCCGGCGAATGAAGCTTTAATACTGATTTCTAAAATTCTCAATCTTCCAAAACATTACATTATTTCATATCCGGATTTAGAGATATCGGAAGAAGATGCAAAAAAATTAATAGTTTTATCTGAAAAAAGAGCTTCAGGCTATCCTATGGCATACCTTACAAAAAGCAAAGAATTCTTTGGACTTGATTTTTACATAGAAGAAGGCGTCTTAATCCCAAGACCGGAGACGGAGATTTTGGTAGAGAAAGTTATTGAAAAGTTGCAAAATGTTAAGAGGGAGTTAATCGGCTTAGAAGTTGGCGTAGGTAGTGGCTGCATTTCTGTTAGTTTATTAAAAAATATAAAAAACTTGAAAATCATAGGAATTGATATCTTAGAAAAAGCCTTAGAGATTACAGAAAAAAACGCTAAAATTCATAAAGTTTTAGACAGGTTAAAACTTTTTAAGTTTGATATTGTGAATGAAAAAATGAATTCTTTAAACCTTCCAAAGCTTGATTTTGTAGTTTCTAATCCACCATACATAAAAGAAGAAGATTATCAAAAACTTCAAGAAGAAGTAAAAAAAGAGCCAAAAGAAGCTTTAATTTCTGGTAAAGAAGGAACAGAATTTTACGAAAAGATAGTGAATTCTTTAAAAGATTTTCTAAAAGAAGATGGTTTTTTTGCTTTTGAAGTTGGAATAGGTCAAGCTGAAAAGGTAAAGCAAATTTTAGAAGATAAAGGATATAAAAATGTAGAAATCCATAAAGATTTGGCTGGAATTGATAGAGTTGTTATTGGCGAGAGATTTAAAAAAATAGGAGATTGAAAATGAGAATGTTTTAAAATTTTTGTAAGTTTATCTTCATCACGTCATCCTGAGGACTTTAGTCCGAAGAAACACCTCTTTTAAAGAAAGTGAATAAGTGAGAGGCGAGAATTGGAGATTATTCGCCGGCTGCAGAATGACATTATAGAAGCACAAAGGTGGAGATTCTTTGCACGGCTACAGAAAGACGAACAAAGATTAATTAATAATTTTAGACTTAATTAAAATTTTAAAGTATTCTTGATTAAAAATTAGATATAAAGCAAAAAACCTGTTAAAATAAAGGAGAAGAATAATGTTGAAGGAAGATGTTAAGTTGAAGGAAGTATTAATTATAGAAGGTGGAAATAGATTAGAGGGTGTATTAGAAGTTTCTGGGGCTAAAAATGCCGCACTTCCTAATATGGCTGCAACCATCCTAACATCTGATGAAGTAATAATAGAAAACCTTCCAGACCTTTTAGATATAGATACAATGAAAAAGCTTTTACAAGAATTAGGAACAGAAATAAATCACATAAAAGATAAAACATACAGTTTTAAACTTGCTAATCCAAAATCTTACACCGCCCCATACGATTTAGTAAATAAGATGAGAGCATCTATCCTTGTACTGGGTCCAATGCTTGCAAGGTTTGGCTATGCAGAAGTTGCTCTGCCCGGTGGATGTTCTATCGGAGCAAGACCGGTTGATTTACATCTAAAAGCCTTAGAAAAAATGGGAGCCCAGATAAAAATAGAGCATGGATATATAAAAGCCTATGCACCAAAAGGCTTAAAGGGAGCTCATATCTTCTTTGACAAAATCACGGTTACAGGAACAGAAAATATTTTAATGGCTGCATCTTTAGCAGAAGGTCAGACAATTATAGAAAACGCAGCATTAGAGCCGGAGGTTGTAGACCTTGCCGTTATGCTTAAAAAAATGGGAGCAGATATTAAAGGAGAAGGAACCAATAGAATTGTTATAAACGGCGTAAAAGAACTTCACGGAGCTTATCATAAAGTAATTCAAGATAGAATTGAAGCCGGAACTTTTTTAGTATTAGCTGCACTGACAGATGGAAAAATAATAATCAAAAACTATCCAAGTCAATATTTGGAGTATGTGGAAGAAATTTCAAATAAAATCGGCATACACATTGTAAAGCTTTCAGATTACGAAGTTTTAATTAAAAGAGAAGAAAAATTAAGACCTGTAAATATAGAGACAAAAGAATATCCGCTTTTTCCAACAGACCTTCAAGCTCAGTTTATGACTCTACTTTGTTTTGCTGATGGAATATCCGAGATTACAGAAAATATTTTTGAAAATAGATTTATGCATGTTCCAGAGTTAAACAGACTTGGAGCAGATATTGAAATAAAAGGAAAAACTGCTATTATTAGACCTGTTAAGAAATTTACAGGAGCAGAAGTAAAAGCAACAGATTTACGAGCAAGTGCTGCAATGGTAATCGCTGGCTTGGTAGCAGAAGGAGAAACAAAAATATTTAGCATCTATCATTTAGACAGAGGTTATGAACATATAGATGATAAATTAATCAATATCGGCGCTAAGATAAGAAGGGAAATTGTGGAGTAGCAAGGTAAAGAAATTAGTTTTTGTTAGCTTTTTAAGATAATTTTAAACAATGTTATATTTTTTGCATACCTTGGAGTGAGAAATTAATGGTTTTTATGTAATATAAACAATAAGATCCTTTGGCTTACAGCTTCAAGATGACGAAGAAAACTTGATAATCATATACTTGACTAGGGACAACCCTATTCGTCATTCTGCAGCCGGCAAAGAATCTTATTTTTATTGAGTTTCTCACACGAAATATCATCTTATATAAAGATTATCTTAAAAATCACCACAACGATTAAGAGTGTTCCAAAATTCCCTTAAGTTTACCTTTCCTTGTCATCCCGAGGCCGTAATGTCGAAAGATCTCGTTTTTGATTTTTTGATTTGAAAAGAAAATTATGAGATTCTTCGCTTCGCTCAGAATGACAATTTTGATTTTTGGAACAGCCTCCCACAACGATTTTATTCCTGCTTAATCTACAAACTGAAAAATCAATCACATAAAACGACACAATCTCCATTTAAAAGCCTTAGCCACTACTTTACTCTTATAATGTAAATTTATCTTAAGGAGGTGTAAGTCATGTTGCCAGAATCTATGAGGTTTTTAAGAATCGGTTGGTGGGTAGTTCATGTGATTGGAATTAGTCTTGTGTTTTATCTTGGACATAAGTTTGGTAGCGCAATCTTTGGTCAGTGATGCTAAAATTTTTCCTCCCTAACATTAGGGAGGTTTTTTATGTATCTTTTTTTGAAATATCTGCATATACTTGCTGTGATAGGTTGGATTAGCTCTTCAAGCTCTATGTCGTTGTATTTGATTTATAAAACCTTTGTTTTAAAAGATGAAAATCAAGAAAAAGAAAGAAAATTTTACAAATATTTAGTATACTTAGAAGTATTTTTGTTTTCGGCAGTAATATCCCTTGGATTGAGCTTATACTTTTTGTTCTATGAAGATTTTTCAATAACTTGGTTAAGAGTTAAGATTTTGACAGCTTTGCTGTTTTTTGCTCCCATGGAAGCTTTAAATCTTTATTTTGTTGTAAAGGCGAAAAACATAGAAGATTATAAAAGGTATGATAGATTTGTATTGATAATTTCACCATTTTTGATACTTTTCGGACTAATTATTATTTACATGGCTGTTTTTAAGCCAGATTAAAGGAGGTTTGATCATGAATGTTTTTATCGTAGAAGATGAACCAATCGCAAGAGAAAGATTGATTAGACTTTTAAAAGAGATTGGAAACATCAATATTGTTGGAGTTGCTGACAGTAAGGAAAAAGCTCTATCGGAGATGAAAGATAAAGAGATTGATGTGTTATTTTTAGATATTAAGCTTCCAGACGGCACAGGCTTAGAGATTGCAAAAGAAGTCATTGAGAGTATGGATAATCCGCCTTACATAATCTTTGCAACGGCATATGGAGACTTTGCACTTGATGCCTTTAAGGCAAATGCAATAGATTATCTATTAAAGCCATTTACAAAAGAAGACGTAGAAAAAGCATTAGAGAAAATAAAAAATATAGAAAACAAAAGCTTTAACCTTGCAAAGATAGCAACCATTACTACTAACACAGAAATACTCATACCAGTAAAGCATCTTAGCAAGATAGTTCTATTAAAGCCGGATGATATTTATTACATAAAGGCCGAACTTTCTGAGACAGTCATAAGAACAAAGGATAAAGAGTACATTTCTAACAGAAAGCTGTATGAGTTTGAAGATATCTTAAAATACAAAGGTTTTTTTAGAGTTCATAAAAGCTACTTAGTAAATCTTACAAAAATTAAAGAGATGAAGTCAGTAGAACAAAGTAAATTTTTAATCACATTCCAAGATATACCAGACACTTTAAAAACAAGCAGAGATGGTGCAAAATATTTAAGGGATTATCTGAACATTTAAAGGAAAAATCATGAACTACTACAAGCCAAGAATCGTTTTAAGTAGATGTTTAAACATAGAGCCGGTTAGATACAACGGCGGTATTGTAAACGATGAGTTTAGCAAAAAACTTCTTGATTATGTTGAATACATAACAGTTTGTCCAGAGGTAGACATAGGAATGTCTGTTCCAAGACCTTCTGTCTTGCTTTACAAAAAAGACAATCAGATAAGAATGATAGAGCCAAACAGCATGAAAGATTACACAGAAGAGATTATAAACTACTCAGAAAATTTTTTAAAATCTGTTGGAGAAGTTGACGGATTTTTACTAAAAGCAAAATCTCCAAGCTGTGGAGTAAAAGATGCTAAACTTTATCAAGAAAACTTAAAAGGTTTGATAAACGGAAAAAGCAGCGGTTTATTTGCACAAAAGGCTATGGATCATTACTCCTACTTACCGGTGGAAGATGAGGGAAGGTTGAACGACTACTGGATAAGAAGAGACTTTTTAACAAAGATTTTTTCTTATGCAAGATTAAGATATCTGAAGGATAATTATAAAGATATCAACGATTTGCTAAAATTTCACCAAGAACATAAATATTTGCTTATGCTTTATGACCCAAACGCTTTAAAAAAGATGGGAAATATACTTGCAAACTGGAAAAAGTATGGATTAGATGAGACAATGAATCAGTATGTTAATTTATTCTATAGTGCTTTATCTAAAAGGTCAAATTTAAACAAACATTTAAACGTCATCCAGCACATATACGGACATTTCTCAGATAAAATTTCCCAGTCAGAAAAAAAGCATCTACTTAGAATGATAGATAAATTCACAAATAACAGACTTCATCTTGAAGGTCTCCTTGAATACATTAAAAGCTTCATATACAGGTTTAACGACAACTATCTACAATCACAAGTCTATTTGAACCCTTTTCCAGAGGAGTTGATGTAGGAAGTGAAAAAGCTAATTTAACACATTCAGAGCAAAACCGTTCCAAAAATCCACACAGTCATTCTGCAGCCGGCTTAAGAATCTCCGTCTTTCACCTCTCACTTTCTCACCTTATTTAAAAGAGTAGATCCTTCGGCTTACAGCCTCCAGGATGACACGGAAAGGTAAGCCTGCAAGAACCTTGGAACGCTCTTATACTTGAGTTAACTTAAAAAACCCTTAAAGAAAATCTAAGATTTATTTGTCTTTTCCTATTTTTACGTTCTGTTTAAATTTCTTTTCTTGCTTACCTCTGCATCTTGTAGTCTTTTTATTTCTTTTTGGTATTTTCAAATTTCACTTTATTTCTCTTTTAAAAAATGAATATTTAAAAATTACTTATCAAAATTATTATTCAATAAATCATTGATTAATCAATCTTTTTATGAATATTGACAAAAATCATATTTTAGTTTAAAGTGAATTTAGTGTTAATTTTAATATAATTTTAACAGGAGGTGTAAGTCATGTTTGACTATCCGATTTTTGAGATGCCCGTTTTAGGGCATAGGCTCATCTTTGCGATTGATGCCATCCTCCACGTTCTTATCTCTCACGGTGCTGCGGTTGGTGGAAGTATCGTTCTTGCTCTTACCCAGTGGTATGCCATAAAAACTAACGACCAGAAGCTCTATGACCTAACCTACAAAATCTTGTTTGTTCTGTTTATTGCTGCAACCGCCATCGGTGCTTTGACAGGAATAGGTATATGGATACACGCAAACATCATAGACCCACCGGCTATTGGCTCACTGCTTAGAGTTTTCTTCTGGAAATGGTTTACAGAATGGATAGTGTTTAACGTTGAGTTAATTTTCTTACTTGCATGGTTTTTAACATGGAAAACGTACGGATGGGAAAAAAGAACTCAAAACTTGAAGTTTGGAATTGTTTACGCAGTTGCAAGCTGGCTTACGATGGTTATCATCACTGCGATACTTGGATTTATGCTAACACCAGGAAACTGGCTTAAATCAGACTTTCCAGCTCAGCCAGACTATATAGCATCACTCTTTAACCCAAGCTGGATACCATCTTTAATGTTTAGAACATTTTTTGCTATTGGCTTTGCTGCTGCAATATCAATGTACTGGACTTGGTGGTTTACAAGAAATGATTTAACATTAAGAGAAAAAGCTGAAAGATGGTTTGGAAGAATTGTGCTTGCAACCATTCCAATTACAATTATCTTTGGATTGTGGTATTATGCACAAATTCCTCAAGAAGCAAAAAGCTTAATGTTTGTTGCAGGATTGACAACCAAATACATCGGTCATAAAGAAATGCTAATTATCGCACTTCTTGGAGCGTTTGCTTTAATCCTTGTTGCAATTTTTGCTTTCTACCTAAAACCAAAAGCTGTTCCGTTTGCCTTAGCATCTTTAATGATGGTTTCTTATGTGTTCTTAGTGGCTGAGTTTGAAAGAATTAGAGAATTTGTAAGAAAACCTTATATAATTTATGGATACATGTACGCCCATGGAATTAGAAAATTTGACGTTGCACATTTAAATAGCGTTGGTGTTTTAAAGTATGCATCTTTTGTTCCCCAACAGTACAGAACTATTACAGAAGAAAACAAAGTTAAAGTAGGTGAGTATTTGTTTAAGCTTGAATGTAGAGTTTGCCACTCTGTAAATGGAGTAAATGCAATAACCAAGAAAGTTAAAGGCTTAGATGAGAATGCTATCTATCACAGAATAGGAGCTTTAAACTCTCCAGCAACTCCTTTTATGCCACCATTTGTAGGAACGGATGAAGAAAGAAAAGCATTAGCAGCATACCTTGCTACATTAGTAGAACAAAAGCAAACCCAAACAGCAGTAAATAAATAAAATCGGAGGTGGAAAAAATGAATAATCCAAATAACCCAATTTTCCCTTACCTTCCCCATGATATACCTTTACCCCTTCCAACAGGTGGAATGGATGCTATAATAGTTCCTGTTTTTCATATTCTTCTGGTTGTTTCATTCTTAGTTCACATAATTTTCATCAACGTTTTACTTGGCTCTTCTGTTTTATCTGTGATTAACAACTGGATAGGTCATTTAAAAAATGACAAAAATTATGACAAAGTAGCATACTTACTAACTACACCTGTAACCATTAGCGAAAATATGGGGGCGTTATGGGGAGTTGCTCCTCTTTTGATTGTAAGCGTTATGTACACAGCTTTCTTTTATTCGGCTTCTGTTATGAACTCACCTCAATGGCTCCATATAATTTGGGGAAACGTAGTAGCCTTTTTAATTTCATATCTGTATAAATTTAGTTGGCATAAACTTGAAAACCATAAAGCACTGCATATCACCATAGGTGCTATAGCTGCTATACTGTTTTTATCACTGCCTCCTGTGTTTATGTCTACAGTACAACTTTACATAACACCATCAACCTGGACGCCAAACACTCACTTTTGGGATGTTGTTTCAAGACCTGATGTACTGTTTAGATTGGCTCACTTTTACCTTGGAGCGTTTGCAGTAAACGGCATGTTTATGCTCTTGTACGGAGTTTATAAAAAAAGTAAAGGTCAAGATTTAGAGGCGGCAAACATCCTCATCAGACAAGGAAAAGCATGGTTTTTAGTTCCAACTGTTTTAAACCTTTTTGTTGGAACGTTGACATTCTTCCAATTTCCTAACTACGGTATTGAAAACTTCTATTCAAAAGGATTTGAAGTATTTATAATTATAGCCGTGATATCTATTCTTGGTGCGATTGCTATCTTGCTTAAAGAGTTTTTCAACGATAATATCTCTCCAAAGCATGCTTATTTGGCTGCTGGATTGTTGTTAGTAACGCTTATATCAATGGGAATAACAAGACACGGAATGAGAATATCACTACTTGAACCGGCAATAGCACAAATGCAAAAACAAACTCAGGAGTACTTAGCAGCAGTAGAGAAAGATTACAAAGAAGCAAAAACTAAGCCGGTTGGAATTTCTGTTGCAGAGGCGGCTAACCTATCAGAAGGAGAAAAATTGATTGCAAAAAATGGCTGTACAGCATGCCATGCAGTTGATACCAAAATAGTTGGACCTGCTTTTAAAGATGTTGCTAAAAAAGGATATACTCCGGACAGAATAGTAAAACTAATCTATCAACCTGAACCTTCAAACTGGCCTGGTTATACTCCAATGCCACCTATGACAAACGTACCAAAAGATGAGGCAGAAAAGATCGCAAAATGGATAACAGAGCTTAAATGAAAAATCTAAGCTTTGAGGGTCTTTTGACCCTCTCTTTTTCTTTATTTTTACAGTTTTTAATAGCTGTATTTCTGTATTTGATATATAAAGATGCAAAAGGGATAGAAAGAAAGTTTTTTAAATGGCTATTGATTGTATACATATTTTGGGAGTTATTTCACGTAGGATACAACGTTTTGCTTTTAGCTACCAGCTGGTAGCTGTGTTTTCTCACCACACCTCAGACTTTAGGACCCTTTTAAAGGGTCCCTCTTTTTAACCCTCTAAACTCTAAAATCTAACCGTTATACTTAAATAACAGCCCTTCAAGCTTTTGGTCAAAATCAATATCATTATTCTAAATCAAACCTTAGAGGTGTAGACTATGAAGTGTATAAAATTAGACTACCTGTCCATCATAAAAATAAAACCAACTGATAATTTCGTCTATTTTGAAGGGCAAGGATGCTTTGAGACTGTTATAACCTTTAGGTCTAAACAAAGCTATGAAGTGATAATTACTTATTACTACAAAGATTTTGAAGAAAAGATAGAGGTTAAAGGTAAAAGCACTTCTAAAATCTGCATTCCTTCTGATTTGTTTAAGATTGAAATCATCAAAAAGCCACAAGATTTGGAAATCATAGCATCAAGCCTGAATGATTACTTTGATGAAATGCTATCTTTAAACTAAGGAGAGTGTATGTTTGATTATGTAGTAGTTGGTGGTGGAATTGGCGGGACGGTTTCTTATGCGATCTTAAAAAAGATAGGTAAAAAGGTGGCACTGCTTGAAAAAGAGTCATACTTAGGAGGTTGTAGCGGAACATTCAAAAGAAAGGAATATCTGTACAACGTTGGAGCTTCTACATTGGTTGGACTACAAGACCATATGCCCCTTGGGAAAGTTTTTAAATTCTTAAACCTTCCAAAACCAAAGGTAAAAAAGCTTGAAGTTCCGATGGTTGTATTCGTTGGAGATAAAGCTATAAAAAGATATTCAGACAGAGAAAAGGCAGTCTTAGAGCTTGAGAATAATTTTAATTTCAAAAACCTAAGGTCTGTTTGGCAAAAGGTTTACTCTATCTCTGATGCTAACTGGCAGAATATTTACAATGTGATACCCATAAATTATAAAAATCCAAAACTGCTTTTTAAAAAGTTTGCCGAGAATTACAGATACTTACTAAAAACCTTGTCCTATCAATTTAAGACTTCTTACGATTTTTTTAAAGACAATCTTGGAGATTTTGACGAGGACTTTAAAGACTTTTTAGACAATCAAATTCTGATGACATCTCAAGGATATAGCAGAGACGTTCCTATATCCGTTGGGTCTATGGGTTTGACTTATCCAAACCTTGACAACTACTATGTTTATGGTGGAATGGGAAAGGTTTTTGACTGCTTAGCCGGTGATTACAAAAATGTTTTTTTGAAACACAAAGTGATAAAAATAAAAAAAGTAAAAGATTTTTTCCAAGTGATAACAGATAAAGAAGTCTTTGAGGCTAAGAATGTGATTTTAAACAAAACTATATGGGATTACTGTGATTTACTTGAAGATTTTAAAGATGCTTGCATCAAAAACAGAAAAAAGTATTCAAAAATCTGGTCAAGCTTGACGATATACTTTAATTTGGAAGATAAAAATAACATAGTTGATGAGTATCACTACCAAATAATCCATAAAGACATAAACCCTTATACCGGCAGCAACTCGTTTTTTGTCTCAATCTCAGACAAAGAAGATGAAGTCCTTACAAAAGACGGAGAAAAATCTGTCATCATATCAACCCACTGTAAAATATCATTTTGGCAAGATTTAAGCAAACAAGAGTATATTGAGAAAAAAGAGAAAGCAAAAGATTTTATTTTAAACAGGCTTTTTGAATACGTGCCAAAATTTAAAGATTGTAAGATAAAAAACGTCATGGTAGGAAGCCCAAAGACTTTTCAGCGATACACAGGAAGATACAACGGAACAGTTGGCGGAATACCGCTTATAAAAGACTACATTCCCTTTAAGTATCCTTTCAACTTCACGCCCATAAAAGGAGTTTATTTAGTTGGAGACTCTGTTTTTCCCGGTCAGGGCTGGCCGGGTGTTATAATTGGTGTGCTTAACTTACTCCTTCAAATAGAGGATATAGATGAAATACTACATTGAGATAAACAAAAAAGACTGGACTATAGTTTTTATCTTTGGATTGATTTTTGGCTCTATCTTGGGCGGTTTTATATCTTTAATTCTAAATATTCCTATCATTAAAGGAATGATTTCCGGCTCTATCTTTGGATTTTTTATATTTGTATTCTCTTTTGCAATGATTAATTTTAGCAACAAAAAGATACTGCCATTACTAAGCGATAAATACTATACTTTTATAAGTCTTTTAATGTCTTTCTTTGCCGGCTTTATTGGAAGTCTAACAGCTTTTGAGTTTATAAAAGCCCTAAAACTTATAGACTTAGAATTTTCTAACAAATTTCTGTTTTATCTTAGTATTATGACAGGACTTTTAACAATGTTAATAGGTTATCTTCTTTACATGATTGTCAACTCTAAAAAGATAGAAGAAGAGTTAAACAGGCTGAACATAGAGTTAAAGTTAAAAGCCTTAGAGTATCAGATAAACCCACATTTTTTATTCAACGCTCTAAACACACTTTCAGAGCTGGTTTATATAGACCAAAAGCTTGCAGAGAAAGGAATGTTAAAACTATCACAATTTTTAAGAATGATCATAGACGAAAACAGCATTATAACCTTACAAGATGAGCTTAAAATAGTAAAAAACTTTATCTTTATTGAAAAACTAAGATTTCCTGCCATAGAGTTTGAATTTTACATAAACAAAAACACCTTATCTTTACCCGTTCCAAAAATGTCAATACAGCTTCTTGTAGAAAATGCTATAAAACACGGACTAAAAAACAGCGGAAAAGTAATCATATCTTCATACATAAAAAACGGGTATCTTTATGTGGAAGTTAAAGATAGCGGAAAAGGTTTTGAGGAAATAACAGAGGGAACAGGTCTTAAAAATCTAAGGGAAAGGCTAAAGATATTTTTCAATGGAGAGTTAGAATACTTTTATGATGGAAAGTTTTCTACTTTCAGATTTTTTTATAAAATCCCTTAGTGTTAAAGCAGTAGTAATTTTTTCCCATTGTTAAAGCAAGTTTGTTTTTTGGTTTTACCTTTCCTTGTTTGTACTTTATTACTAAAACCCCGCCAATCACAAGACAATGGTCTTGAAACTCTAATTTTTGGTAAACTTCACACTCATAGACCATGAAAGACTCTAAAATACTTTTGGAAGACACTTTTTCACTATTTGTTAGATGGATGTTTTTAAGTAGTCTCAGTTTATCAACCTGGTCTCCGTGATATGACCCCGCAATCAGAATTTCTTCAAAGTATTCAGATGTTAGAAAGTTTATCGTAAAATTATCTTTCAAAAGCTTATAGCTGTAATTTGTTTTGTCTATGGATATAGAGTATAGAAAAGGGTTTTTATTTACAGGTGTATGCCAACCAACGGTAAAAGGATTTTCTTCCACGACCACTATAACGAGCGGTCGTGGAACGTATCCAAGGGTGTAGCCATCTTCTATTATTTTAAACATTTACTTTTTGCTTACCACTTGGTCTTTTAATCCGGCAACAGCACCTAAAAACTCTTTTTGAACGTCAGCAGGTACTTTAAACTTGTTTAGACTTTGCTTTGCAAGTTCTACAAACCTGTCCCAATCTTTTTCTGTAATTCCAAGATTTTGATGTGCTTCTTTCATATCCTTACCCTTGTACTCGCAAGGACCACCTGTTGCTTTACAAATAAACGCAGCTACAAGCTCTCTGTTTGTTTTGACCTTATCTTTTGACACGTTGCCACAGAATCTTTTGAGCTGTTTGTCATGCATCATTCTGTTTGTAAGGTCTTCAACCACTGCATCGATTGCCTTTTTACCGCCAAGCTTTTCGTACAGAGTTTGCTCAGCATTAGCCAAGCCAACTGTTAAAAATGCTGCTGTTCCAACTGCTGCTAAAAACTTTTTCATAACGCACCTCCCAAGATTTATTACGCTAAATATTTTCCAAGAAATGCTCTTCATAATAAAGCTGATTTTTGTCATATTAGATTTAAAATTTTACAAGTTATCTGTAAAAAATTAAAATTAAAAGTAAAATAAAAATAAACGTTCGGGTAAAAGTATAAGATTCTTCGCCGACTTAAGAATGACGAATAAGGTTACAGTTAACGTAGAATATGTAAGGGCAATTCATGAATTGCCCCTGCTCCTTTAATTTTTGTCATCCTGATGACTTAAGCCAGAAGGATCTCTTTTTTTTGATTTTTCTTGATTTGAAAAGAAAAACATGAGATTTTTGGCACTGCTGCAGAATGACGATGTTGGTTTTTGCAAGTAGTCTCAGTAAAATAGAGAGGCAATCAACCCTTAAAGCTTTAATTTAAGGATAAAAAACAAATAAAGAACAATAAACCTATACAAAAGGAGATAATCGATGGAATTAGAATTCAAAGGAAGAGTAAAAGCTTTAAACGACAGACAGTTTAATCAATCAGGCAAATACATAATTTACTGGATGTCTCACAGCCATAGAGCAAACTTTAACCACGGTCTTGAATACGCAATCAACCTATCAAATGACTACAAAAAACCATTATTAGTCTATTTTCCAATTACAGACAAATATAAATACTCAAATGCAAGGTACTACAAATTTATGTTAGATGGAATTTTAGAAGCCAAAAAGTCCATAGAAGAAAGAGGTATGAAATTTATCATAGAAAAATCAGATGATATCAAGCAAAGAGTCATAGAGATATCAAAGAATGCCATTGCCTTAATTACAGATAAAGCCTATTTAAAGTATTATAGAAAGCTTTATAGTGATATAGCAAAACAATTAGATATACCATTTTACGAAGTAGAGTCTGATGTTTGTGTTCCTGTAGAGATTGCATCTCAAAAGCAAGAAGTTTATGCTTTCAATATAAGAAAAAAGATTTATGATTTATTAGATTTATATCTTCTTAATTTAGAGCCAAGGGAGTCAAAGATTAAATCCGTCAATCTTGACTTTGGAATAAAGGAGCTAACTTTAAATAGTTCCTTAGAGATTTTAGATATTCTCAACATAGACAAAAGCGTTAGTTTATCACCTTTTATAGGTGGTTATAGCCAAGCAAAGAAGCATTTAAAAGAATTTATTGAAAAGAAGCTTCATAAATATAAAGAGTACAGGTCTCATCCGGAGCTTGACTATCAGTCAAACCTAAGTCCTTATCTTCATTTTGGACAAATCTCGCCGGTAGAAGTTGTCCTTGAAATCTTGTCAGAGTATAAAAAAGATGAAAACGTTGATAGCTTTTTCAACGAACTGATAGTTTGGAGAGAGCTTGCAAGGAACTTTTGCTACTATAATCCAAACTATAACCATTATGAAGGCATTCCGGACTGGGCTAAAAAAACATTAGAAGATCACAAAAACGACAAAAGAGATTATGTTTACACATTAGAAGAGTTTGAAAATGCAAAAACCCATGATGAATACTGGAATGCTGCACAGCTTGAACTTTTAAAAACCGGAAAGATGCATAACTACATGAGGATGTATTGGTGTAAAAAAATTATAGAATGGACGCATGACCCAAAACATGCCTTTGATATTGCATGCTATCTAAATGATAAATACGAGCTTGACGGAAGAGACCCAAACGGTTATGCCGGCATATCCTGGTGCTTTGGAACCCATGACAGACCATGGAAAGAAAGAAAAATCTTTGGAAAAGTTAGATATATGAGCGCATCGGGTTTAGAAGCAAAGTTTGATATTAAAAAATACGTAGAAAAAGTAAGGAGTTTATGAAAAATAATGTGAGGATGTTCCAAAAATCAACGTTGTCATTCTGAGCGAAGCGAAGAATCTCCTTTTTCCTCAATCTTTAAAACAGGAGATCCTTCGGACTAAAGTCCTCAGATGACACAGAGAGATAATTTTACGAGAATTTTGTAACACTTTTAAAATAATGTTTAATCTTAAAAAAATGGTGTATAAAATGAAGTCATATTATGTTTAACTATTAAGAAACTTTTAAGAGGTAATACATGAACATTTTAGAAAAAATACCAAAACCTGTAGCTTTGATCACCGTTATGGAAAATATAATGCCCTGCTACAACTTTATTGTTTTAGAAGAAGACCCTTTACTCATAGGAATCTCTGTTCACACTGAAAGATTTACTCATTATCTATTAAACAGAAGCTTTGATTTTGGTTTAAACTTCGTAGATATATCCCATGTTGGAGCAATAAACTATACAGGAAGAACAACAGGCGAACATACAGACAAATTCTACGGAACAAAACTAACGAAAAAACCTGCAAAGCTTATACGAAGTTATCTAATAGAAGAATCTATCCTTTCATTAGAGTGTGTAAAAAAAGATAAAATAAGCTTTTCTGAGCATACGCTTTTTATTGGACAGGTCGTTAACTTTGAATCAAAAGATGGAGAATTTAAAATACCGTTAGCATATGATTACAGAAGATATACGTATCAATCTGATGAAGTGATAGAGTTTTAATGATAACTCAAGATAAGAGTTATATATATAAGGTATCGTTACAGTCATTGCAAGTTTATTTGAACCCTTTTCCAGAGGAGTTTATATATAAGAAGTGAAAAATTTAATTGAGAGTGTTTCAAAAATCCGCGCTGTCAAGCCGGCGAAGAATTTCCTTCTTATCGTTTTTTAAAAGAAGAGATCCTTCGGCCTTACGACCTCAGGATGACACGGAAAGGTAAGCTTACGAAAATTTTGAAACACTATTAATTACTGCTGACAAAAGTTTGTTATCAAATTTTAATAATCTTTTTGCGTTTTCATCGGTAATTTTTTCTAACTCATTAGGTGAAATTCCAAGAAGATTCGCTACAAACTCTAAAGTGTAAAATATGTTTGATGGTTTATTTGGCTTTCCTCTTACTTTTTGAGGAGCTAAAAAGGGGCTGTCTGTTTCTAATAACAATCTATCTAAAGGAACCTTTTTAGCTATTTCTCTTGAATTATCAGCTTTTGGGTAGGTTATATTTCCTGCAAAAGAGATGTAAAAGCCCATTTCTAAAGTTGCTTCCATTAATCTTAAGCTACCGCCAAAACAATGCATTATCCCACCATTTTCAAATGGTGCATATTCAGAAAGTATTCTTTCAGTGTCAGCATCCGCCTCTCTGCTATGAATGACTATCGGAAGTTTTAACTCTTTTGCAAGCTCTATTTGTAATCTAAAAAACTTTTCTTGTAAATTTTTTGGAGTTTTATCTCTATAGAAATCTAATCCACATTCTCCAATGGCTACAACTTTACTGTTGTTTTTATATAGTTTTGCTAAATTTTCTATATCTTTTTCGGATATATCACCTATGTCATAAGGATGGTACCCTATTGATGCGTAAACATTGTTAAATTTTTTTGTAAATTCTATAGCTTTATAAATTTCCTGTTTATCACAGCCAATGGTGAGCAGGTAGTCTAACCTGTCCACGCTCTCTAATACATCCTCTTCTGAAGAAAGCATATCTAAGTGACAGTGGGTGTCTATCATCTAATTATGCTGGTGCCGGAAGTTCTGCGGGAGGAGTTTCTGGACTTGAAGAATCTGTTATTGTGACTACGCTTTCAAACTTTCTACATCTATTTAATACTGGAACGCCATATTCTTTTAAAATCGCAAACATTTCTTCGCAAGTTATCGTTTCCTTATCAAGTAAAAGCTGAACTACTGCTACAACTGCATCTTTATAGCTTTCTATTATGTTTTTAGCTTTTTGATAAGATTCTCTTAATATTTTGTTAACCTCCTCATCTATCTTTCTTGCAGTTTCTTCACTAATTTCTGGTCCTTGGTTTCCAAAGAAAAATCCGCCACTTCTGTTTGTAGAGATGTGTATAGGTCCTATTTCATCGCTCATTCCCCAAGCTGCAACAATTCTATAAGCCAATTCTGTTGCTCTCATTAGGTCATTTTCAGCTCCTGTTGTAATTCCATCTTTTCCATAAAATACTTCTTCTGCCGCTCTTCCCCCGAAAAGCTGTAAGATTCTGGCCATCAGCTCTTTTTTAGAATAAAGATGCTTATCTTCTTCAGGAAGGTTAACAGTTACACCAAGAGCAGCACCTCTTGGAATTATAGAAACTTTATGCAATGGGTCAGCTTCCTCTAACATTACTCCAACTATTGCATGACCAACTTCATGGTACGCAATTTTTTCTTTTTCTTTTTCCGTTATCGCCATTCCTTTTCTTTCTAATCCCATCATGATTCTATCTAATGCATCTTCTAATTCTTGCATGCCTACTTTTTCTTTATTTCTTCTTGCTGCAAGAAGTGCTGCTTCATTTATAAGGTTTGCAAGGTCTGCACCCGAAAATCCTGGTGTTCCTTTTGCTATTGTCATCAAATCTACATCTTCATCAAGCGGTACATTCTTTTTATTTACGTGAACTTTTAGTATCTCGTATCTTCCTTTTACGTCTGGTTTTGGAACAGAAATCTGTCTGTCAAACCTTCCCGGTCTAAGTAATGCTGGGTCAAGAATATCTGGTCTGTTTGTCGCTGCAATCACTATTATTCCTTCATTAGTATCAAATCCATCTAATTCAACAAGTAATTGGTTTAATGTTTGCTCTCTTTCATCATGACCACCACCAAAACCAACACCTGTTCTGGCTCTACCTACTGCGTCAATCTCATCTATAAATATTAAACAGGGAGCATGTTTTTTTGCGGTTTCAAACAAATCCCTAACTCTTGCAGCTCCAACACCGACAAACATCTCGACAAAATCTGAACCTGATATAGAAATGAAAGGAACGTTAGCTTCCCCGGCTATAGCTTTAGCTAATAAAGTTTTACCGACACCCGGGTCTCCATAGAGTAATATTCCTTTTGGTGCTCTACCACCAAGTTTTTGATATCTTGATGGGTCTTTAAGATATTCTATTAGCTCTTTTACTTCCTCTTTCACTTCATCCATTCCGGCAACATCATCTAATTTTACGTTAGGCTTTTCTTCTAAGTACAGCTTTCCTTTACTTTTTGCAAAAGAAAATGCTCTATTTGGACCACCGGACATCTGTCTCATCATAAAAATCCAAAGACCAATAAAAAGCAGTATTGGCAACCAAGAAACTAATAAAGTTAAAAACCAATTACTGCTTTCACTTGGTAATACTTTTAGCTGCACACCATTTTCAGATAAAATATCATATAGTCTTGAATAGCCGGATGGAACTATAGTTTCAACCTTTTTCCCATCTTCCGTAACAGCTATAAGCTCTTCTCCTCTTATTGTGGCTTCTTTAATATTTTTTTCATTTACCATATTGACAAATTCAGTGAAGGGAACCTTGTTATCAGCAAGCTGCTTTGAACCAAACATATTGAAAGCCAAAATCATCATAGCACCGATTAAAAACCATATCAATAAACTTCTTGTTAGCTGCAATTCTATACCTCCTTATATCTAAAACAAATAACTTTCGTTGAATTTTCTGAAACCGGATAATATCCAGACCTTTTGTATCCAATTATCCATAGTATTTTATTATTATACACCAAAAGGGGTATGCTATCTCTCATATGTTTTGGAATTTTTAAATCAATAAAAACATCTTTTAACTTCTTTTCCGTCTTTCTACCAAAAGGTAAAAATCTATCTCCTTCTTTTCTTGTTCTAATTTCTAAAATACTATCTTCCGGCAAATCAAAACATTCTGTATTTTTATCTTTTTTAAAGTCTTTAGCATCGATTATATAGCTTTCTAATTCCATACAAAACTCTTTTAAGAAAATTTTCTGACCAACTTTTAATTTATACTCTATTTGTAAATTTTCCATATTTTCAGATGTTAAAATTTCGAGTTTATCGTATGTTTTTACAATTTTAATATCTTTTGAAATTTTTATCTCTTTTTGTCCTTGTTTGTCTAAAATTTCCATTAGATTTAAGATTTGCTTGTAAGATGGGTAAGTATTGGTGTTTTCATATATCCATTTAATTAAAAGTCTGTATTTTAAAGCATTTGGAAGCATCTTAATAAAAGATAAGTCTAATAAATTTTTATTATCAAGATTGGAATAATACTCCTCCGTTAGCTTGTCTAAGTAGGATTCATCAAAATATGAAAACTGAGATAAATTTAACATTGAATTTTCTAAATCTGGATTGATTTTTTTCAAAATTGGTATAACATCTAAGCGAACTTGATTTCTTAAATAATTTCTTGAAAAGTTTGACTGGTCTATTAAATAGACTAATCCGTTTTTTTGGCAGTATTCTTCAATCTCTTCTTTTGTGATTAGATATAATGGTCTTATTATATTGTTTTCTTTTGGACGAAAACCCTTTAGTCCTCGTTTATTTCCTTGGATAAACCAAAGAACTATAGACTCTGTTAAATCTGAAAGATGATGCCCTGTTGCTATTTTATTTAGATTTTCTTTTTGAAGAATTTCATTGAAAAATTTATATCTCTCTAACCTTCCTGCTTCTTCTACAGAAATTTTTTGCTCTTTGGCAACTTTTTTAACATCGACTTTCTTAACATGAATCTTTAAACCAAGGTTACTGGCAAAATTTTCGCAAAATTCTTGGTCTTGGTCTGACTCTTTTCTTAGAGCATGATTTAGATGTGCAAGCTGAATTTCTGATATACTCAAGGTTTTTTGGAATTTTAGTAGTAGGTTGGTTAAAACTAAAGAATCAGGGCCACCTGAGAATGCTATAAGGATTTTATCTTGATTTTCAATAAGATTAAATTTTCTAACAGCTTTTAGGAATTTGCTTTCAAGCATGATTATAATGGCGGTACAGGGATTCGAACCCCGGACCCCACGGATATGAGCCGTGTGCTCTAACCAACTGAGCTATACCGCCACTTTCTTCAAAATAATATTTTATTTCAAAATTAAAAATTATGCAACTTGTTGCTGTTGTTGCAATTTTTCTAAAGCCGCTTTTATTCTTTTAGCTGCTCTTGAAACTCTTCTTGCAGCTTCATTTTTATGAATAGCCCCTTTAGCTGCAGCCCTGTATGCAAGCTTTTGGCATAATGGTAAGTATTTAGATGCTGCCTCTGGACCTTCTTTTTCAAGAACTGAATAAAGTTTTTTGAATGCAGTTTTCATTCTTGAAATATGATATCTATTTTCGAGCCTTCTTCTTTCGGCAACTCTAATATTTTTCTTTACTCTTCTTTTATGCTTCTGTTTTTTTGGTGATAATGTAGTTTTAGCCATTTAATCCTCCGTCTTAAAGAATGTAGATAAATATTTTAACCTGTTTAATTAAAATTTGCAAGCATGTTTAAAATATGGTAATTTAATATTCTTAAAATTTTTCAGGAGGTAAAAGATTGGCAAATATTAACGTTGGAATTTTAGAGTTTGAAAAAGTAAGCCAGCAACCTGTAGAAATTGTAGAAAGAAAGGGAACAGGTCATCCTGACACGATTTGTGATGCATTAGCAGAAGAATTGTCAATAGCATTATCTAACCTATACAGAGAAGAATTTGGAGCAATTATGCATCACAACGTTGATAAAGCCTTACTGATCGGTGGAATTGCAGACCCACAATTTAAAGGCGGAAAAATTATTGAGCCAATAGAAATTTATTTAACCGGAAGAGCGATTGATGAAAAAGGAAATAAAAAATTACCGATAAAAGAGTTGGCTATAGAGACAGCTCACAAATGGTTAAAAGAAAACATTCCTAACTTAGATATAGCTAATCATGTTATTATTCATCCAAAATTAAAACCCGGTAGTAAGGATTTAGTTGAACTCTTTGAAAGATTTCAATTAAAGGGCGAAATTCCTCTTGCCAACGACACATCTTTTGGTGTTGGATTTGCTCCGTTTTCTGATGTAGAAACGATCGTTTATGAACTTGAGAGAGCTTTAAACAGTAAAGAGTTTAAAAAAGAACATCCATATGTTGGTGAAGATATTAAAATTATGGGTGTTAGAAACCATGATAACATCAGAATAACAATAGCTATGGCTTTTGTTGACAAGTATGTTAATGATATAAAAGATTATGTTGAGAAAAAAGAAATTGTTACTAATTATGCTTACTCAATAGCTCAAAGATTAACAACCAAACATGTTGATATATTTATAAATACAGCGGATGATATAGATAATGAGTCTGTTTATATAACTGTTACCGGAACATCTGCAGAAGCTGGTGATGACGGTCAGGTTGGAAGAGGTAATAGAGTTAATGGCTTAATCACTCCTTACAGACCAATGAGCTTAGAAGCTGCTGCTGGTAAAAACCCGGTATCTCATATAGGAAAGATATACAATACTGCAGCAATGGATATGGCAGAAAGAATCGTTGCGGAGATTGAAGAAGTTGAAGAGGCTTACTGCTATTTAGTTAGCCAAATCGGTAAACCAATCACTGAACCACAGGTTTGTGATGTTAAATTAAGAGTAAATGGCGATTTAAATAAAATAAAAGAAAAAGTAATGAAAATTGCACAAGAAGAATTGGATAAGCTTCCTTCTACATGGCAAAAATTCTTAAACAGACACTTTAGATTGTATTAATTTTAAAAATTTCAAGATGCCCTTCGCTATTGTGTTAAAACATGGCGATGGGTTTTGTATTTTATATTGATTTAAGTAAGAGTGTTCCAAAATTCTCGTAAGCTTACTTTTCCGTCATCTTATATTAAATATACCAAAAATTTTTAAACTTTAAGAGAATAAGTTTTACTAATAATTACAGACATGGGAGAAAAAGGAAGGACAGATCAAGTTTCTGTCATTAGTCTTTTAAGACCGCTTTAGGATGTTTTAGACTGTCCTTCCTAAAACTTCCTAAAACCTGCAGTAAGAACATTAGGCTTTAAAGAAACTTTTGAAGTTAAATCTGACCCAGTAGAGTTTGAAAAGAAAATTAAGCCTTATCTTAAAAAGTTTAAAAAGTCAGATATGCTTATCATAATGGAGCATACAGGAGTTTACCATTTAAAGCTTGCTGATTATCTGTATGAAAATGACTATCAGGTAGCAGT
>NZ_JAPYVU010000008.1 GCF_028276765.1 Sulfurihydrogenibium sp. | reverse complement strand
TGTAAAATAAAGATTAGAGTTTTGCATTTTTACCTCCTTGGTGGAATTTTTGCTATTACAATTTTAACTGCCACCAAGGAGTTTTTTTAGATGTTTTATTTATATTTGAATTTCTCACCCAAAGTATTTTAGAGAATGTAAATAGTTTAAATGGTCTGTTGTTATGGAAAAATCCTACATCATGAAGAAATTTAGCAAGTAGTCTTGGCAGGCTACGATAAAGCATTCCTTGTATGATTTGATTGTAATGAACAGGCAGTGTTAAATCTTTCCCCTCTTTTTCTAATTCTAATTTTATTCTCAAAATTCTTTCTCTCTTTTATTTTTTCTGAATAATTTTATGAGATTTTTTGATGAGTTGTCAATAGGTTTTTGAAAACTGTTTTAAAAGCAATCTCATTCCTCATAGGTAGGCTACAAACACGTACGGAGACAGAAATTATAGACAACATGGATTAATGTTTCAATTCCTCATAGGTAGGCTACAAACAACTATCATGATAACAGAAAATGAAAATTATGAGAAGTTTCAATTCCTCATAGGTAGGCTACAAACAAGAGAATATTTGCAGTGTAAACTCTAAACCTGTTATGTTTCAATTCCTCATAGGTAGGCTACAAACTCTATAACTTTTTGTTGTTGTTTTTGTTTCAACATAGTTTCAATTCCTCATAGGTAGGCTACAAACCCGCTTCGTGCTAAATTGCTTAATGGAAATGCTGTATTGTTTCAATTCCTCATAGGTAGGCTACAAACCCGTTAAATTTTAACTCAAAAATAAATTCGTAAAAATCTTATTCAATTGCCAAGTTATAAAACATTATACCAAATTTTTAAAAAATCCGCAAGTTGAAGTTTTTTGCAGCAAACCTCGATATACAGAAAATATATTATTATATTTTATCCTTTAACTTCCCATCACAAGCCAACCGCTGAAAACCACAAACTCAGAAGCTCGCTGCAAATATCAATCTTTAACTTGCCGATATCAAAAAATTTTAAAATAAAAAATTACAAATTTTCAAAAAATAAAGCATTAAAAAATTAAAAATCAAAAAGTTTAATTCAACAGATACTTACAACTGCTCTTCAAAAAATCCCTTTCAAACCATCATTACGCAAGCTTAAATCAAACATCAAAAAATAAAATCACATCGCCAATACCTTAGCTTTACTGACTTTTAAATCATCTCACCAAACTATCACATAATCAAACAAAAATAGCTAAGATATTGATAAATCAATTTTCAACGTCTCACTTCTCACGTTTCACGTTTCACGTAAACAGGCTTGCATGGGCTAACATATTCAATTGCCAAGGTACAGTTAAAAAATTAAAAAGCTAATATAAATATACAAAAAAATTTTCTACCTGTCAAGCAGAAAATGAGAGTGTTCCAAAATTCCCGTGAGTTTACCTTTCCTTGTCATCCCGAGGCTGTAAGCCGAAGGATCTTGTTTTTGATTTTTTGATTTGAAAAGAAAATTATGAGATTCTTCGCTTTGCTCAGAAGGACAGTTTGGTTTTTTTTGGAACACTCTTAGTGAATGTATGAGGATGTTCCGAAAATCCGCATTGTCATTCTGCAGCCGGCAAAGAATTTCATGTTTTTATTAAATTTTCTTGCCCGAGGTTTATATGTTAAAATAACTATTTATTACAGTAGGAGCTAAGAGTTGTTAGCCAAGAGAATTATACCTTGCCTTGATGTTGATAAAGGAAGAGTTGTAAAAGGTGTTAATTTTGTAAATCTTATTGATGCAGGAGATCCTGTGGAAATAGCATCTGTATATGATAAAGAAGGTGCAGATGAGCTTGTGTTTCTTGATATAACCGCATCATCTGAAGATAGAAATATAATTTTAGATGTTGTTAAAAAGACGGCAGAAACTGTTTTTATGCCTTTAACCGTTGGTGGCGGTGTTAGGTCATTAGAAGATATTAGAAAGCTTCTTGAAAATGGCGCAGATAAAGTTTCTATCAATACGGCAGCTGTAAAAAATCCATCTCTCGTAGAAAGTGCAGCAATTAGATTTGGCTCTTCAACTATTGTGGTGGCGATAGATGCTAAAAAAGTAGGAGAAAATAAATGGGAAGTTTACATTCATGGCGGGAGGACTCCTACAGGAATAGATGCAATAGAATGGGCTAAAGCTGTAGAGAGCCTTGGAGCTGGCGAAATACTTCTTACCTCTATGGATAAAGACGGAACAAAAAGCGGATATGATATAGAACTTACAAAAGCTGTTTCAGAGGCTGTTAAAATACCTGTTATTGCATCCGGTGGAGCTGGGAATGTGCAGCATTTTTATGAAGCATTTGAATATGGAAAGGCTGATGCATGCCTTGCTGCATCCTTATTTCATTTTAAAGAAATAGAGATTTCCGAGCTTAAAAACTTTCTAAAAAATAAAGGTATAAACGTGAGGTTGTAAAATGGAAAAGAAAGTTTTAATATACGATACAACACTGAGAGATGGAACTCAGGCTGAGGGTGTTAGTGTTTCTGTTGAAGACAAATTAAGAATAGCAGAAAAGCTTGCAGATTTCGGCGTTCATTACATAGAAGGTGGATGGCCAGGCTCTAATCCAAAAGACATGGCATTTTTTAAAGAGGCTAAAAAACTAAATCTTAAAAACACAAAACTAACAGCATTTGGTTCTACAAGAAGAGCAAGCTTAAAAGTTAAAGATGATCCACAGATTCAAGACCTGATAAAGGCAGAAACACCGGCTATTACAATTTTTGGAAAATCATGGGACCTACATGTTACTGAGGCACTTAAAACAACCTTAGAAAAAAATCTTGAAATGATTTACGATTCTATTGTTTATTTAAAAAAATACACTGACGAAGTAATATTTGATGCTGAACACTTTTTTGATGGATTTAAAGAAAATCCTGAGTATGCAATCAAAGTTTTAAAAACAGCGCAAGAAGCAGGAGCAGATTATTTAATACTTTGTGATACAAATGGTGGAAGTCTTCCAACAGATATAGAAAAAGCTTTTAAAGCTGTAAAGGATACCGGAATTACTGCAAAACTTGGAATTCATGCTCATAATGACTCAGACACAGCTGTTTGGAACTCTATCGTTGCAGTCTTAAATGGAGCTGTTCAAATTCATGGAACTATAAACGGTATTGGTGAAAGATGCGGAAATGCAAACCTTTGTTCTATAATACCAAACCTTATGTTAAAACTTGGATATGAGGCAATACCAAGAGAAAATCTTAGAAGATTAAAAGAAATTTCAAACTTTGTTTCTGATATCGTAAACATGCCTGTTCCTAAGAATATGCCATACGTAGGAGATAGTGCCTTTGCTCATAAAGGTGGCGTTCATGCCTCAGCTGTTCTTAAAAACCCAAGAAGTTATGAACATATTTTGCCGGAAGAAGTTGGAAATAGAAGAAAAGTTCTTGTTTCAGACCTGGCAGGTAAAAGCAATATTATTTATAAAGCAAGAGAAATAGGTATAGAAATAGATGAAAAAGATGAAAGATTAGTTTCTCTTGTTCAAGAAATAAAAGAGCTTGAAAATCAAGGATATCATTTTGAGGCAGCAGAAGCATCCTTAGAATTACTTATAAGAAAACATCTTGGAACGCTACCAAAGTATTTTGACCTTGACGCTTATAGAGTTTTAATAGCACGTAGATATACAGACAAAACACCTATATCCGAAGCTACTGTAAGAATAAAGATAGAAAATCATTATGAACATACAGCATCTCTTGGACATGGACCGGTTAACGCACTTGATAATGCTTTAAAAAAAGCTTTAATATCTAAGTATCCATCTTTAGCAGAGGTGGAGCTTATAGACTACAAAGTTAGAATCGTGAATGAAAGTGGAGGAACAGCAGCAAAAATAAGAGTGTTGGTCGAAAGTAGAGATAAAACCAAAAAATGGGGTACTGTTGGAGTTTCAGATAACATTATAGAAGCCTCTTGGCAGGCTGTTGTAGATAGCCTTATTTATAAATTGGTGAAGGATAACATACAACCAGCATAAAAGAGTAAAATGAGAGATTTTATTTTTCGTGATGAGATTTGTTTTAATTTTTTCATTTCTAAAGATATTAAAATGGAGGCTTAGGCAAAACATATAAGGCATTGGGCTTGTTAATTTTTGTGTAAAAGAATGGAAAACTCAAAACGACAAACAAGATGGGAGTTAGAGTGGAAAACAAAGAAAGTATACAACCTCACGATTGGTTTTTTAAGCAAGTATTCTCAAACCCAAAAAACGTTCAAGACTTTATTAGTATTTTTCTACCCGACCTGTCTCAAAAAATACAGCTAAACTCATTAGAAATAGTACCATCAGAAAAATTCTCAAATAATCAGAAAAAACATTTTCTTGATTTGCTATACAAATGTAAACTAAACGACAAAGATGCATATATAAGATTGATATTCGAACATAAATCATACGTAGACAAAAAACTACCACTTCAGCTTATGCAGTACAACGCCGTTATTTGGGAAGAAGCGTTAAAAGAAAAAGATTACTATCCACCAATCATAAACATAGTCTTTTACCATGGACGGGTAAAATGGAACTTTCCGACAACCATTCCAGAAATAGAAGATGAAGAGTTAGACAAATACATCCAAAAACTCAACTATATCCTCATAGACCTAAACGAAATAGAAGATGAAAATCTAAAAAGGCACTTAAAGAAAAATGTTGATTTAATCATGGAAATGCTTATAATGAAGCACATTCATGATAGGTTAGAAAGGATAAAAACTTTACTCAAAGATGTGAAAGTTGAATGTTCGGAAGATTGTTTTGTTATAATTCTTAATTATCTTGTATTAGTAAAAAAAGATTATGAAAAGGTCGAAGAAGTTTTAAGAGAAATAAGAGGAGGTGAAGAAAAAATGATGTTATTCACTGATAAATTGAAAATAGAAGGAAAAATAGAAAATTTAAGAGAGAATATAATAGATTTGATAGATGTAAAGTTTGGAGTGGTTGATAAATCTATAGTAGAAAAAGTTAATCAAATAGATAATATAGAAACTCTAAAGCAAATTTTAAGAATAGTCGGAAAAAGTCACAGCTTGGATGAAGTGAGAGAAAAGCTAAATAGTTTATAAATATTATAATTGAAAAGTCAGAAATAGGTCAGCAACATAAAAACGGAGGATAAATTGACAAACGATAATGTTTATATTTCTGTTATTCATTATCCGGCAAAGAATAAAGAAGGAAGATGGATATGTACATCTTTTACAACATTAGACTTTCATGATGTAGCAAGACCGGCAAGAACATATGAACTCCAAGCATATTACATAGTCCAACCATTAGAAGCACAACAGTTTATCATCAAAGAACAACTTAAATACTGGACAGAAGGATTTGGCTCTAAATTCAATCCGAAAAGGTCCATGGCCGGTAGTATGGTAAGAGTTGTTTCATCCATTACACAGATGCTTGAAGAAATAAAGAAAGAAAAAGGAAAATATCCAAAGTTAATAGCTACATCAGCAAAAAAATATCCACAAACTGTAAGTTATGGTGAGATGAGAAAAATTTTAAAAAATAAAGATGAAATATTTTTAATACTTCTTGGCACAGGTTGGGGAATGCCTGAGGAGTTAGTTTCAAGCTGCGATTATATATTAGAACCTATTTTAGGTCCGGGCGATTATAATCATCTTTCTGTAAGAAACGCCGCCGCGATAATATTAGATAGACTATTTTCAATAAATAGATGCTAAGGAGAGGTTATGTTTTATCATTTATTTTATGAACACTTTGATATTAATCTTTTTAAATACATAACATTTAGAGGTTTTTATGCATTAATTACTGCATTTTTTATTTCATTGCTTATTGGTCCTTATGTAATTAATAAATTAAAAATTTTTCAAAATAAGCAAGGTGGTTATGTAAGAGAAGATACACCAGACTGGCATCAGATGAAAAAGCACACACCAACAATGGGCGGTGTGATGATTTTGATTGTTGTGAGTTTAACATCTTTATTATGGTGTAGATTAGATAATCTATATGTATGGCTTTTAATCTTAACATTTTTATCATTTGGACTGATTGGATTTATCGATGATTATAAAAAAATAAAAGATAAAAAAGGTCTATCTTCAAAAGCCAAGTTTCTTATGCAACTTTCTGCGGCTTCTATTGTAGCTTTTATTCTTTATACTTATCCAAAATTTAATACAGTTTTATATGTTCCGTTTTTTAAAAATTTATCTATTGATTTAGGGGTGTTTTATCTATTTTGGATGATTTTTATAATCGTTGGTACATCCAACGCGGTAAATTTAACAGATGGTCTTGATGGCTTGGCAATAGGTCCTTCTTTAATATCTGTTGCAACGTTTTCAATCTTTGCATACATAACCGGTAATGCGGTATTATCAAAATATTTATTTATACCTTACATAGATGGTAGTGGAGAGATAACGGTTTTCTTAATGGCTTTGTTAGGCGGTGGTCTTGGTTTTCTGTGGTTTAATTCTTTTCCGGCTGAAATGTTTATGGGAGATGGTGGGTCATTATCAATTGGAGCAGTTTTAGGAATAGCATCTATAATTACAAAACAAGAATTAATCCTTGCAGTTGTAGGAGGTATTTTTGTAGTAGAAACTTTGTCGGTAATTGCACAGGTAGCATATTTTAGATTAACAGGCGGTAAAAGGCTGTTTAAAATGGCTCCGATTCATCATCATTTTGAACTGGCAGGACTTCCAGAGCCGAAAATAGTTGTTAGAGTGTGGATAATTTCTTTATTATTATCAATTATAGCACTTTCAACGTTAAAGATAAGATAGGTGAGATTGTGAGTAGAGACAATAATTCATGAATTTTTTCATACAATAAGGAGAGTGTTCCAAAATTTTTACAAGATTACCCTTATCCGTCATCCTGAGGACGTAAGTCCGAAGGATCTCCTTTTTTGATTTTTTGACTTGAAAAGAAAAATATGAGATTCTTCGCTTCGCTCAGAATGACAACATTGATTTTTGGAACAGTCTCTGTATAATATTTACATCTTGCATTAAAGGATACTAAAATGATTAACTTAACAATAGAAGAAGCAACGTTTACAGTAGTAGACTTAGAAACAACAGGACTAAATCCTAAAACAAGCGAGATAATAGAAATTGCCGCGATAAAGGTTGAAGGGAATGTTATCACAGAAAGATTTCATACATTAGTAAAACCATCCATTGGATTTATTCCAGAGCATATTACAAAGCTTACAGGAATCACAAACCCGTTGGTAATAGATAAACTAAAAATTGAACAGGTTTTTCCACATTTTTTAGAGTTTACTAAAAACTCAATCATCATAGCCCATAATGCCAAATTTGATATATCATTTTTAAACGAAGCATCATTTCAATTGACAGGAAAGCTTATTCAAAATCCTGTTATATGCACTTTGGTTCTTGCAAATAGATTGTTTCCGGATTTAAAAAGTAAATCACTTACTAACTTAGCTTATCATTTTAATATTCCTTACCATAGAAAGCACAGAGCTTTGGCAGATGCAGAAGTTACTTATGAGCTTTTTAAAAAGTTTGTTGACTATCTTCAAAACTATAAAGTTAATAAAGTTATTGATTTAATAAGGCTTTCTAATGGTAAAGATTTAAAACTGCCATCAAAAAGGAGAAGGTATGTTTAAGATAGGAATCATTGGCGTTGGAAATATGGGAGAAGCTATTTTAAAAGGTTTGATTGAAAAAGCAGGTATAAATGGGCCGGAAATTGTCATCACAGATATTAATCAAGTCAGAGTAAAAGATATTATAGAAAAGTATAACGTAGCCGGTGCTGATATAAGAAAGGTTGTAAATCTGTCTGAAATAATATTTCTTGCAGTAAAGCCAAAAGACATTGAAAGTACTTTGGAGCCGGTTAAGGATTTATTCAAAGAAAATCAGATATTAATATCAGTTTTAGCCGGTGTAAAGATAGAAAAGATAAAAAAGTTTGCTGAAAAGCCTTTGATAGTTAGAATCATGCCAAACACTCCTGCCTTGATTGGTGAGGGTGTGATTGGTGTTAGCTTTGAAAAAAATACAGAAAAAAAGGACTATATTCTAAGCTTGCTTAAAACTTTGGGAGAAGTTTATGAGGTCAAGGAAGAGTTGTTAGACGTAATCACAGGTTTGTCCGGAAGTGGTCCTGCTTATGTGTTTAATTTTATTGATGCTTTGGCTCAAGGCGGAGTTAAAATGGGATTATCTTATGATATGGCTTTAAAAATTGCAACTCAAACAGTTTTAGGCTCTGCCAAGTTATTAAAAGAATCCGGTCAGCATCCGGTAGTTTTAAGGGATATGGTGACTTCTCCGGCAGGAACGACTATCTATGGTTTACATGAGCTTGAAAAGAAAAATTTTAAAGATGCTGTAATGTCTGCGGTAGAATCTGCAACAAAAAGAAGCAAGGAATTGAGTTAGGGACTGCTGCTAAAATTCTAGTCTGCCTAAAACTAATATAAACTTCAATTCGTTATCCTGAGGCTACTTCTGCTTACATATCCGCTATTTCCTGAGCTATCATTTCTGCTTGTTTTATTACAGTTTCTGTTGCTAATTCTTGCATATCCGGTGGATATCCGTATTTTCTCAAGATTCTTTTTACAGCAACTCTTAGCTTGGCTTTAACGTTTTCTCTGATCGTCCAGTCTATAGTAGCATTTTTTCTTACCTCTTGGAATAAAACTGTCGCAAGCTCTTTTAATTTTTCTTTTCCCATCAATTCCAATGCACTTTTATTGTCTGCTACTGCTGTATAAAATGCGTATTCGTATTCTGTAAGTCCCATTTGCTCTGGCTCTTTACTTATTTCTCTTATTTCTCTTGCAAGATTAAGAAGTTCTTCTATTACTTGGGCTGCGGTAAGGATTTTGTTTTGATATTTTTTAATAATTTCCTCGTATAGCTCTAATAAGGATTTGCTTTTTACATAGCTTCTTTTTGTTATTATCTTTATTTGGTCGTTTATAATTCTTTTTAATAGTTCTATTGCTATATTTTTATGTTGCATATTTTTTATTTCTAACAGGAATTCTTCAGATAATATACTGATTTCTGGCTTTTTGATGCCTGCTATTTCAAATACATCTATTACTTGTTCTGATATTAAAGCTTTGTCTAATATCTGCTTTATGGTTGTTTCTATCTCGTAGTTTGCTTTTGATGTTCTATCTGTGTTTCCGCCTGTGCTTGTTAGTTTTAATATTCTTGATTTTACGGCTTGGAAAAATGCTACATGGTCCTTTATCTCTAATGCTTTTTCGTGTGGTATTGCCAGTGCAAAAGATTTTGAAAGTTCTGTTACATGTTTTATAAATCTCTTTTTGCCATCTTCTAATCCAAGTACATATTCTACTGCATCTCTTAATATATCAAGCTTTTTCCTTGTATCTGATGTTGTAAAGTATTCTTTATAATTAAATCCATGCAGCATGTTTGAGACGATTTCGTATTTATCTATCATTAAATCTACCGCTTTTTCTTGTATTATTGCCGGGTCTCCTCTTCCTCCACTTTTTGAGTAGAAAGAAAGGGCTTCTTTTAGGTCTGTTGCTATTCCGTGATAATCTACTATTAATCCGCCTGGTTTATCTTTGTATACTCTGTTAACTCTTGCTATAGCCTGCATAAGGGTATGTCCTTTCATTGGTTTGTCTATATACATTGTATGCAAGCATGGTACATCAAAGCCTGTTAACCACATATCAACTACTATTACAAGCTTTAGCTCATCTTGTGGGTCTTTCATTCTTTTTTGAAGTAGTTTTCTTTGCTCTTTTGTGGTATGGTGCTTTGCTATTTCTGATCCATCAGAAGAGCTACGGGTATAGACTACTTTTATTTTTCCTTTTGTCAGGTCGTCGCTGTGCCAATCCGGTCTTAGCTGTATGATTTTTTGATATAGCTTTGCTGCTATTGGTCTTGATAATGCCACTATCATGGCTTTTCCTTCGAAGACTTCTTGCCTTTTTTCAAAATGTTCTACTATATCTTTTGCAAGCTGATTTAGTCGGTCTTCTGCTCCAAGTATTTGTTCAAGTCTTTTTGTCTTATCGCTTTGTTCTACCAATTCTAAGCCTACTTCTTCCAATTCTTCTTCAAACTCTTTTATAAGCTGTTTTCCTTCCTCTGTTAATGATACTTTTATTAACCTGCTTTCGTAGTATATAGGAACTGTCATTTTGTCTTCTATTGATTGTGAGATGTAGTATATGTCTATATAGTCTCCAAACACTGCTGGCGTGTTTTTATCTTCTTTTTCTATTGGCGTTCCCGTAAAGGCTATAAATGTGGCGTTTGGTAATGCATCTCTTATGTATTTTGCATAACCGTAGGTGGTCTCTCCTGTCTTTTTATCTATCTTTGCTTTAAAGCCATACTGTGTCCTGTGTGCTTCATCTGCTATAACAATTATGTTTTCTCTTTCTGATAACAACTCAAAGACGTTTCCATCTTCTGGCAAGAATTTTTGAATGGTGGTAAAAATAATACCTCCTGAGTTTACTTTTAATAACCGTTTTAAATCTTCTCTACTTTCTGCTTTTTTTGGTTCTTGTCTTAAAAGATCCTTAGATTGAGAAAATGTTTCAAAAAGCTGGTCGTCTAAATCATTTCTATCTGTTAAAACTACTATGGTAGGATTGTTTAGATGTTGAATGATTTTCCCTGCGTAGTATACCATCGTTAAAGACTTTCCGCTGCCTTGTGTATGCCATATGACGCCTGCTTTTCTTGTTTTATCTAATATTGCCTTTATAGTGGTTTCGATAGCTTTATTTACTGCGTAGTATTGATGATATGCTGCTATTTTTTTATCTAATGTTATAAATATTTGTCTTGTTTTTTCATCTTCATATTTTGATTTTTGAAATACTGCAAAGTTTTTTATAAAATCTATGATTGTTTTTTTATTTAGTAATCCTTTTATGATGGTTTCCAGCTGATTAGTTTTTGATATCGTTTTTCCATCTGCTGACTTCCAAGCAAGAAATCTGTCAAATCCTGCTGTCAAACTCCCTGCTCTTGCTTCCTCTCCGTCAGAGATTATGAGTATTTCGTTATAGGTAAATAGTGATGGTATAGTTTCTTTGTAGGTTTGAAGTTGATTGTAGGCTGACATGATATTTACATCTTCTTCTGTTGGATTTTTTAGCTCCATAACTACTAACGGTAAGCCATTTATAAACAGCACTATATCAGGTATTTTAATGTTGTTTTTCTCTTTTACTGTATATTGATTTACTGCTAAAAAGTGGTTGTTTTCTGGGTTTTGAAAATCTATTATTTTTATAATTTCTGCTCTTTCTTCTCCGTCTTTTATATAGTTTACACTAACGCCTTCTATAAGCATTTTATGAAATTTTTCGTTGTTGTCTATTAGGTTTTGGCTGTGTGGATGCTTTATAGTTTTTATAGCTTCTTCTATTAAGTTTGATTGAACGTTTGGATTTATTCTTTTTAGTGCATTTCTTAAGTCTCCTTCGTGTATGACTTCTTCTATAGATTGTCTCTTTGGATTTTGGCTGTTTGGAGCTATTTCTTGTCCGTGATAGTATTCATAGCCAATTTCTTTTAGCTGGTCTATAGCTAACTGTTCTATTTCGTTTTCGTATATCATGAAAACCCTCGCATTTTATTATCTTTTCATATTGATGGAAAACTCGTTAAGGTTAGGCACGAGAATTATCCCTCCTTTTCCATGCCTTATCTATAAGGCCTTTTATATCCTCAAACCAACCCTTAACCTCATCCCATGCACCTAATTTTACAAGGTGGTCTTTGGTTATTTTTTTTGCACATGATCCGCAAATGATTTTTTTAATATCCGAGTCTTTCATTTTTTTGTATTTATCATAATTTTTAATAGCTTCCACAATATCTGCATTATCCCATTCTGAGTCTTCTATATTCAAAGTAATTCCAAGTTCTGCCTCTATGATTTCTTTCGGAACATAATTTTCTATCTCTCTCTTTTTGGTTAATTGAGCTTTTGAACCATCTTCTCTTGATTTTACGATTTCAATCGCTTTTTTATATTGCTCGTTATGATCTCTATCGTATAAATGATATTCGATTACGTTTGTATTCTTTAAAGCATGTCTATTAATCCAATCTTTTAGATTGCTTCCATTCATAGGAATAATGGCTAAAAGTCCATTATTTATACAACCCTCTAAATCTATTATTTTTCTTAGTTCTTCAATATTTTGATTTATATTTTTAAGAAATAGTTCATCAATTTTGCCTTCTACGCATAAAACCACCTTTGATATTTCAGGTAGTAATCCAAGATTTTCAATAATTTTTCCGACAATTTCCTCCGAAAAATCAAAAACCCTAGATTTTCCTTCTACTTTTTCAACATACTTTATATGTTTAGTCTCAAACAACCTTATTAAGGCTGGACTATGCGTAGTCAATATTATTTGATAATTAGCTTTCTTTGATAATTCAATTAAAGAATTTACCAATTTTATCTGTAGGTCTGGGTGTAGAGAAGTTTCTGGTTCTTCAATTGCATATATCACATGAGAATCTTCATTTCCTTCTGTTTTTTTCTCAACATCAACTAATAAAGAGCTTAGCAGTACAATTCTTCTAAAACCACTCCCCCTCTTGTTTAAAGGTATATCATCTTCAGTCTTAAACCCAAGATTCTTATAAACATCCTTCCATTTAAGATCCGAGACATTAGGGATATCTGGGTATATTGAAGTTTCAATGGTTGATATTTCTTTGAATTTATGAATTATTAAATCAGCAATCTCTTTAATTTCGTTATTCACTTTTTTAGCTATGTTTTCAAGAGCTTCTTGTATTTCCTCTTTTTTAAAAACTTGTTCAATTTTTATTTTTAATGGGTCCTGTATTTCTGCATCTTGATCTATGTTTTTTCTATCCGATTGGAAAAGGGCATATATGGGAAGATATTTATTTAATTGACTCCAAATATCTTTTAAACCTTCAGCATTAATAGGTAAATCTATAATATCATATTTAAGTTCACCATCTTTCTTTATGTAATATTCTCTAATAGATTTTCGCAACTCTGCTGCCTTTCGTTTATCAGCTACATATATTCCTTTTTCTTCTACAAATTCTTGCAATTCACTTCTCTTTTTTTTCATAATATTTTTCAAAAAATCATCATTAACAGGATGTTTGCATCTTAAAATGGTATCTGCAACCTTGCCATTCCTAAATATTTTCCAAATTTCTAACAAATTGTTCTCATTTAACAAATACTCATCTTCTAAGGAGGTAGGATTGGAGGCATCAATAATCACATATTTTGGGACATCGGAAAACTCTATAGCAATTTTAAATTCTGAAATTCCATTTTTTTCAGCGTCAATATTTAAATCTTTTGATTCTGTTTTAACATTCCCTTTCCCATCATAGATAAAAATATCTATTGCTTCCAAGATTGAAGATTTACCTTGGTCATTTTTTCCTATAAAAACATTAAAATTATCGAATAAAATTTCATGTTTACCATAAAACCCTCTGAAGTTTTCTAAAATTAATTTTGATATCTTCATATTATTTTCACCTCCCCGCTCATTAATTTTGGTAGTAGTGCATCTCTTAGTTTTTCAAGGGTTTGGATTTGAGCTTTATTGTGTAATATCTTTTTATAGATAGGGTCAAAAAATTTATCGTATTCTTTAATTTTTTCTTTTGGTGGAAATGCAAAGGATAAATAATCAATGCTACTGCTTGCATGTAAAATTGTTGTGCCTTCTGCGTGCATGTTTATTTCATCTTGGACTTCTTCGCTAATAAATATCTGGTGCTTTAACCAAAGCTTATTATAAATTTCATATTTTGAATAGATTTTCCTAATTCCTGATGAATAACAACCAACTAAACCAAATGAAACCCTGCCAACTGTACCGTCAAAAGAAACTAAAAGGTCGTCAAATTTACAAATACTATCTCCCGCTAAATCCTTCTTAATATAAACATCAGCTTTATTGTCTAACATATCACCAACTCTTATAAATCTAATAGCATCAACGCTTGGAGTTTCTAAATAATTTCTGCTTCCTGGTTCTATGCCTTTTTCAAAAACATAAATATCTTTCAGCTTTTTTTCTTCCCATCCATCAGGCAATCCATCTTTTGTTGGCTCAATAAACCACTGCCTGAATAAAGTCATTGCCATTTCTTCAAGTGTTTTATTTTGACGATGTAATAGCTCTATTTTATCGTCTATGCTTGAAAGAACATCAGCTATAGCCTTTTGCTCTTGGAGAGGGGGGAGGGGGAAAGTCAACTTTTTTAATGTGCTTTTTGATAGTTCCCCAAAAGTAGTTCCTGATGCTTGCGACTTTAAATATTCAACATTATTTTTTAAAAGATAGTATAAAAATTCCGAAATAACATTTTCTTTAGGTATTAAACTTTGAAAGCCTTGATTTGTAGAAAGTTCATTTTTTGCAATAGCAAGATATCCTACAGGTGCTCTACTGCTTAATAAAACAGTTCCTTTTGGTAATAATTTTGCATTTGAATTTTCTAACCCTTCTCTCGAAATGTTCCTTTCTCCCCTCTCTATATAACGAAATTTGAAATTAGATAAATCTTTTGGAGTAATCCAAGCTATATCTCCATTCCAAAATTCTAGTTTATCTGTTCTCGGTGTTCCTCCACTCACAACTTCTGCAAATTCCTCTACTTTCATACACTTCCAACCTTCAGGAATATCTTCCATATACTCTATCTCTTCCAAAAACTCTTTACCTTTAACCCTCCAAATCCAACCTTGCCAAATTCTCTAAGATAAGTTTATTCAATCTCTCCTCTTCCTTTATTTGCTCTTAAAACTCAGCCTTTAACTTATTAAACCTTTCTACAAAGTCAAAATCATCATCTTCATCAGGAAGCCCAACATACCTGCCAGGGGTTAAAACATAATCTAAATTCCTTACCTCATCCAAACTTGCAGATTTGCAAAAACCTGCTATATCTTGATAATTTCCGTCGCTACCTTTTTGCCACTGATGATAAGTATCTGCAATCTTTCGTATATCCTCAGGTCTTAAAACTCTTAGTCTTCTTTTTATTAGCTCTCCCATATCCCTTGCATCTATAAAAAGAATTTCTCCTTTCCTTTTTTTGTTTTTATTTATAAACCACAAACAGGCAGGAATACCTGTATTTAAAAACAGCTTAGGGGGTAAATTTACTATACACTCTATCAAATCAGCCTCTATTAAGTTTTTTCTTATCTCATACTCTTCTTTTTGTTTAGATGTTAAAGAACCTTTAGCAAGAACAAACCCAGCTTTTCCTTTATTGCTTAAATGATAAATAAAATGCTGTATCCAAGCATAGTTTGCATTTCCTGCCGGTGGTATTCCATACTGCCATCTTGGGTCATTCTCTAAATGTTCTCTTCCCCATTCTTTTTGATTAAACGGCGGGTTTGCCAATATGAAATCTGCCTTTAAGTCTTTGTGTGCATCGTTTAAAAGTGAGCCTTCACTGTTCCATTTTACCTGTGAGCTGTCTATATGCCTGATTGCTAAATTCATTTTGCAAAGCTTCCAAGTGGTTTGGTTACTCTCTTGTCCGTATATAGAAATGTCATCAATTCTTCCCTGATGTGCTAATACAAACTTTTCAGATTGAACAAACATCCCGCCAGAGCCACAGCAAGGGTCGAATACTCTTCCTTTGAACGGCTGTATCATTTCTACCAACAGCTCTACAACGCTTTTTGGAGTGTAGAATTGCCCGCCTTTCTTTCCTTCAGCTAATGCAAACTGTCCTAAAAAGTATTCAAAGACATAACCTAACACATCAGAGCTTTTTTCTTTTGCAGCTTCTAACTCAATGTTATCAAATAGGTCTATAAGCCCGCCAAGAGATAATGGGTCTATGTTTCCTTTCGAATAAACCTTTGGTAAAACACCTTTTAATTGTGGGTTTTCTCTTTCTATTTCATCCATTGCTTCGTCAAGGTATTTTCCTATCTCCGGACTTTTTGCATGTTTTTTAATCTCACTCCATCTTGCCTTTTCTGGAATATAAAAAACATTTTTTGCTAAATATTCGTCTTTATCCTCCGGGTCGGCGTAAGGGTCTTTTTTGAGTTCTTCATAAAGTTCTTCAAAGGCATCTGAAATGTACTTTAAAAAGATCAAGCCTAATACAACATGTTTATATTCTGCTGCGTCAATATTTTTTCTAAGAGTGTCTGCTGCTTTCCAAAGCTTAGCCTCTAACGGCTCATTATTTTTTACTTTTGTTTTCTTTGCCATGATGCTCTCCTATTTTTATTAAAAAATTTTACTATAAAACCTTCCTAACTATTTCATTAATAACCATTATTCCCTTTGGAAGTAGATAAAACCTTCTATCTTTTATATCTCCATAGCCTTCATCCACTAACTCTTTTAGAAAATCTTTATTCTTAATCAAATCTACATCTATACCCTCTTTAAGCCTTAAGCCTAAGAAGATTTTTTCTTCAAGCTTTTTCTTTTCATCTAAAACCTCACTAAACTTGACAGGTTTGATGCCTTTTTCAACATTCTCTAAATACTCGTTTATATTCTTAGTATTTCCAAACCTTTTATTGTCTACATAAGACCAAGCAGAAACGCCAATGCCGAGAAAGTTTACATCTGTCCAATAAAAAAGATTGTGTTTACATTCATAGCCTTTTTTTGCCCAATTTGAAAGTTCATATCTTTCAAAACCTTTGTTATGTAAAGCTTGGTCTATCATTAAAAACATTTGATATACTAAATCTTCGTCAGGTAGATGATAAAGTCCTTTTTCTACAAGTGTTCCAAGGGGTGTGTCTTCGTAGGCAGTTAGCATATAAGCTGATATGTGAGTTATAGGTAGTGATGTGTATATTTCTAAATCTTTTTCAAGGTCTTGTAAAGTTTGATTTTGAATTCCATAAATCAAATCAAGGTTTATGTTAGATATTCCGGCTTTAAGGCAGTTTTCTATGGTTTTATAGCTATCTTCCGGTTTGTGGTCTCTTCCAAGCATTGCAAGATTTTTTTCTAAAAATGATTGATTGCCAATGCTTATTCTGTTTACTCCTGCATCTTTTATGATTTTAAACTCTTGATATTCATAGGTTTTTGGATTTATTTCAACTGTTATTTCAAGATTTTTTTGATGCTTTACGTTGTTTTTTATAAACTCTATTATTTCAGCGATCTTTTCAGGTTTTAGCGTTGATGGTGTCCCACCTCCAAAGTAGATGGTTTGAATATCAAAATCACTATCTAAGTACATCAAAAGCTCTTTTTTTAAAGCTTCTACGTACCTATCTTTCAATTTATCTTCTTGCCAAACAAAAGATGTAAAATCACAGTATGGACATTTTATATTGCAAAATGGTATGTGTATATAAATTCCTTTTATCATGCTAAGACTAACTCTAAAAATACGTCAGGCGAGAAATTCAATAAAAGCAGGAGATTCTTCGCTTCGCTCAGAATGACAAATAAGATTATCTTTTCTCTAATATTTATCATTTAACCTTCCTGAAGACGTAAGTCCGAAGGATCTCCTTTTTAAATTCTATAAAAATCATTAATTTCTCATCCATAGGTATCATGCTAAGATTAATTCTAAAAATTTTTCTGTTGCTAGTTTATCAAGATGCTCGTTTGCGTTTCCACACTTTGGAGACAAGATACAAGACGGACAGCCGTTTAAACATTTACAGTTTTTAATGTTTTTGTAAGTTGCTTTTAAAATATCTTCCAATCTTTCAAAACCTGCTTCTGCGTAGCCTATCCCGCCTTCGTAGCCATCATAAATAAATATACTTGCTTTTTCTGTCTGTGGATGGTAGTTTGTAGACAATCCGCCAATATCCCATCTGTCATTCATGGCAAAGATGGAATAAATGCCAATCATTCCATGCTCGGCTCCATGTAAAGCACCTATGAAAATATTTTTCTCGTTCAATAATCTTTCAGCTTCTGCCATCAAAATCTCAATCTCTGTTTTAGATAGATTTTTTAAATAATTTTTTATGAAATTAGCATCATTCTCTTTTAAAATTTCTCCAAGTTTTTTGTATGGAGTTTTACTGTTTGAAACTATGTTTAAAACCATCTCATAGACCGGTTTTTCAAGCTTTCTTTCAAGCAACGATAAAACTATTTTCTGACTGTTTTCTAATGTGTGCTTTTTTATCAAACTTTCATAATAATCCGGAATGGTAAACCATACTGCTTTTGTTGCAAAATTTCTTTCTAAAATTTTTTCATCATCGAACATAACATCGTTGATTCTTTTATTAGATTCTATTTCTATTTTTGAGTATCCTATTATCATAGACCTAACGTTAACGCTTCCATAAAAGATCTCTATATCTTTAAATTTTCTTGATTTTTCAATGTTTTGTATCTCTGTCTCTGAAGCCAATACTGGTTGGGTAAAGTAATTTAAATCCGCTTCTTCAACATACACCACCTTATCATCATTATCTACATTGATAACTTTATAAGTTCTTCCAGAGTGAATATAGACTGCGTTTGGAAAAGCTTCATAAAATACATACTCTTGATTAAGATTTCCGATAGAACGATTGGTCTGTATGTCTACTATTTCATAACTATCCCCTGCCGACCTGATGCTAAAGGAGATTTTTTTCCTTGATTTGATTTTATCCTTATCAATGTAAAGAATTTTTTCTTCTAAAAGCTCTTTTACCGCTTCTTTTTCTGATGGCTTTATGTCTTTGATATGAATAGGAAGTTCTTTAGCTGATAATATTAGATGTTTTTTAAGAATGTATTTATTTTCCGGATTGATGATTGGCTCCTCTACGTTTCTGTTAAAAATGTCTTCCGGGTTTTTAAGATAATACTGGTCTAAGGCATTTTGTTTTGTGATTAGGTAGTTGTATGCTGTTTGTCCTCTTCTGCCGGCTCTTCCAAAACGTTGCCACATAGCAGCCAGCGTCCCAGGAAAACCTTTTAAAACGACGCACTGAATCTCTCCAATATCTATTCCCATTTCTAACGCACTTGTAGAAAGTACGACCGTTATATCTCCATTAGCCAAACCTTTTTCTATTTCTCTCCTTTCTTCCTGTCTGTATCCAGACCTGTAAGGTTTTACCTTGCCTATAAGATGGAAAAGCTTTCTTTTTTCAAGCTCTTTTTTTATGTTTAGATAAATAACTTCTATATCTTTTCTGCTGTCTATAAAAACTATCGTTGATGTCCCTGTTTTTAGATATTCTATTATAAGCTCCATAAGTTGATGATTAGAAGCCGGCTCTGTAATGTATATTAATTTTTTTGGAGATGGTGCTCCGGATTTTGATATTTCTATAAAATTTTTCTTTCCTGTAAGCTTTTCTGCAAAAAGGCTTGGGTTTCTAATGGTTGCAGAGTTGCAGATGTATAAAGGCTCTTTCCCTGTGTAAAAGTTAGCTAATCTGTTTAATCTTCTAAAAATATTTGCAACATGAGACCCAAGCACTCCTCTGTAGGCGTGAATTTCGTCAACAACGACAAACTCTAAATTTGTAAAAAATTTATCCCAGCTCCAATGATTTGGCAAAATTCCCTTATTTAACATATCCGGGGTTGTGATTAAAAAGTTTGGCGGATTTGACCTAATTCTTGCTCTTTCAGTATTTGAAGTGTCTCCGTAGTATGTTTCAACGGTTGCTTTGATTTTTGTCTTTTTTATAAGGTTTTCTATTTTTTCTTTTTGGTCTCTTGCGAGGGCAACAAGGGGAAAAATTAAAATGGCTGTTGTGTCCGGGTTTTGGTCTATTTTTTCTAAGATAGATAAAGTATAGATTAAAGACTTTCCTGAAGCTGTAGGTGTAATAACGATTATGTCATTTCCTTTGAGTATCTGCTCTATTGCATCGGCTTGATGGCTGTAAAGTTTTATACTGTTTTCTTTTATAAAGTTGTTAATTTTTTGAGATTTAAATTCAAATTCTTTGTATTCTGGTTTTGTAGCCGGTATTAATTTCTCATAGACTATTTTCATTTTTCTACTGTCTCATGGTTTTATTGCTCAGTTTGAAAGAAATATTATAACAAAGGGTTTGGATTAGAAATTAGAAAGTTTTTAATTTTGATTGAAGTTAAGGCTCTTTTTATGTCTCTTTAAAGAAAAATAAAAATGAGATCATTTACTTCGCTGTTGAATGACGAGGAAAATAAAAATCTGTCATTTCTGAAGCTGTGCAAAGAATCTCCCACTTTTCCCCAATTTCTCACCCGAGGCTGTTCCAAAAATCAAAATTGTCATTCTGCAGCCGGCGAAGAATCTCATAATTTTCTTTTCAAATCAAAAAATCAAAAACGAGATCTTTCGACATTACGGCCTCGGGATGACAAGGAAAGGTAAACTTACGGGAATTTTGGAACACTATTATTTCTCACCCTAATGTATTTTATTGTAAAATTATTTTGATGGATTTAAATTAAAATTACAGTTAACATAAGGGGTGTTGACTTATGGCATATGGAATACCACTTGAAGTATATCAAATGTTTGAAAAAGTGCTTGGAAAAGAAGATGCTAAAAAAGCCGTTGAAATACTCCAAAAATCTATTAATGAATCCTTAGAGTCTTTTGAAGAAAAATTAAAAATCTCTATTTCAGAAGACCTTAAAAAAGAACTTGCTTCTAAGTACGATATTGAGTTGCTAAGACAAGAAATGAAAACAATGGAAGTTGAATTTAAGAAAGAGATTGATGTTGTTAGGAAAGAAATTGAAATAACAAGACTGGAATTCAAGAAAGACTTAAGAATTGCGGTTATCATTTTGATTGCAATTATAGTAATTTTGAATCAAAACTCTTTAGAACTTTTAGCTAATTTTAAAAATTGATGAAAAAAGAGATTCTTCGCTGACGCTCAGAATGACAGTTTGGATTTTTGAAACAGTCTTACGAATACAAGAGAAATAAACTAAAAAGCACATTAGCAAAACTAAGAAAAAACTTAAAAACATTACAAAAACACGTCTCACTTCTCACGTCTCACGTTCAGAAAGTGGAAAGAGTAAGACAGCTACCCAACAACCTGTCAGACAACGGAAGCAGCAGATGAGACGTTTGCCTGCAATCAGACATAAAAGTTGGCAAGTTCTTTCCATAGCCTTAGCTTTCTGCTTGAAACGTGTTATAATTTCAAAGGATTGGATAGTAGTGGCTAATAGGACACTTCCAAAATACCGCCTGTTGGGGGACGGAAGTGTCTGAAATGGCGGAATACAAATACCCCAACCCAAGCTGTGCGAATTTTGTACAGTTTGGCTGACCAGGTTAAGAATGAACAAAAAAGATTTATTATCAAAATTAGCACAAATGTATGAAGAGCATAGAGAAGGAACCAGACCAATAATATTTCCATCAGACATTCAAAGACAAGATGTAGAAGCTCTATCAAAAGAGATACTGTCTATTTTCGATAGCTACAGCATCAATATAGACAAAAGAGAGTTAGAAAAGCTTTCGAAAGAAATGGCAGAAGGCTATTTGTTTGAGCTTGAAGTGGATAAGCTTATAAATAAAACATTTGAAGAGATAAAAAAGAAAGAAAGTTTAGATAAAAATATAACATTGGATAAGTTTATTGAAGATAAAGAAAGGTTAAAGATTTTTGGAGAATACCTAAATAAAACTAAAAAAAAGGTGGGAAAAAATCTTAGAAAAAGAACCTAAAAACTTTGAAAAATTTGGAACTTTCATCCTATTCCAAGCATTGCAATCATTAAGCCTAATGAGAGAGCATATTAAATTCCTAAAAGACCCATCAAAAGTAGAAGAAGAAGCAATAGGTTTAATAAAAAGCAAAAAAGCTTTCATGGAATTTATTCTCTCTATAGTTAAAATGAAAAAAGAAAAAAACCAACTACAAAATATTCAAAAATTTATCCAAGCAGAGAAAGACTTTGTAGGGTTTGTAATATCAACCTTAAAAGAAATAGACTCAAAAATAGAAATAGAAGAAGATGAGTTTGACAAAATAAAACAATATACAGACATACTTAAATACAATCTAATCATAGTATTTAAAAACACAAAATATTTTTCACCGGAAACAATAGAAAGCATAGAGATACTAAAACAGGACCTAATCAAAGATGTAGTAGAATTGGATATTCATAAAACATTAGAAGATGCGATAGGACATGCTATGAGATTAAAAGTAGCAATCAGAAACGATATAGAACTCTTAAATCAAGAAATAGAAAAGAAACGAAAATTTCTGAACAATGTCAACAAAAACACAGAAGAAAAAGAAAGTTTAACGGTTCATGATATAAGTCTGCAAGAGATTTCAGAAAAGTTAAAAGAAGCATCGAAAGAAGGAGATGATAAAATAGACACAATATATAGACCGATAGAAATAGTAAACCTATACAAAATAACACACAAGGATGAAAAACTAAAAGATTTGAATAAATATATAACATATCACTGGATATATAAAGTAAAAGCACTTAAAACCGTAAGAAGGAGACTGCTTGAAATACTTTTTAAGCTTGTAGAAAAAGAAAATATGGAATTAGAAAAAAGGCGTGGAAAGAAATAAGAAAAATTAAAAAATATACATCTGGGATGAGAAATTTAGTAAAAGAAAGAAGATTCCTTTATCATCCCACAACTTTTACCTTACTTCCTCACCTTTTATTACCTGAAATCAACCAAGCCAATCCTTTAAATATCTGATACATGAAACCAACAATTGGGTTCATTGCAATTAACATAAACTCGTACTTTGTGTCTGTTTGAAATGGGTTTTGTTGTTGTGGTTGCTGATAGTATTGTTGATAGTATTGTTGCTGTGGCTGGGAAGTTGCCTGATTATTTCTTACTTCCTTATCTTCCTTAATGTTAAGCTCTCTTCTTATCTCTTCTTTTTCTGCTTCCACGTCTTGAAGAATTATCTTTCTCATGACGACATACCTCCATTTAAGTATTAAAATATTAAAATCAATTGATAACTTTTAAATAAGCCCCCCATTTTCTCATTTCTTCAAAGGCAATCATCTTAAATGGCTCAAGCTCAGGAGGAGTATGTTTATTAGCATATTCAATGTATTTCTCTATAATGAGACTTTCAGGTATTCCAAGCCTTCTTGAAGGAATTGCCCATGCTTCATATGAAGGATAATATAAACCATCTTGGAAGAAATAATGTAAGTAATGTGGATACTTAGACATCTTATGGTGGTCTTTAACATATCTATCTATCAATGGATGTCCGTTTTCGTTGTAGATATAGAAGGAACTTAAATATCTGGCCATCTCCAAATCATAAAAACGTTCGTGAATTTTTGTTTTATCTTCCATATGTCTTTTTCTTAAGTACATTACATACTCCCTTGCTAAAGGATAATATTTATCGTATTCTTCTTGAGAGATTTTAAGTCTTTTGAGTATCTCTCCTTTCTTCGCAAAAAGACGGTCTATAGCTTCTGCATGCTCTCCCAAGTCTTCTAATATCTCAATGTTATCCCTGTTCCAAAAGATTTTGTAATGCACTACCGACTTTGATTCAAGAGATGCAGGCGTGTTTATATTTTCTTTAAACCACTTATTATGTCTGTATGAGAGTATGATGTTAATGTTGGCTATGAATGTCAAAAGTTCTATCTTTCTTTTAGACCCTACCGGATCATTTGGACCGTCTTCAAACTTCAACGGAACTATCTGTGCCTTTATTGGATAAACAAAGCCGTCATCAAACTCTCCACTTTCGCTAAAGAATAGGTAATACAGTGGATTTTCATCAAACGTTCCACAAAATAAGTACGGGTGTTTTGTAATCATCATCTTATCATTCCTCCCTTATTTAACTTCTCCTTATTATTTATATTACACCAAAATTTGAACTTATCTGAAATCACTCTTACTCAATTATACACTCTCTCTCTAAGCTTCTTAACAAACACTCTAACTCCATACTTTTCAGCCAACGGATACAGCTCTTTTGTAAGTCTTACTGCTTTATCTTTATCTCCTACTATTTTAATGGCAATTTTTTCTAAGTCTTGGTAGCTTAGTTTTCTAAATGGCACTACTTTAGTTATTCTTGCTACAAATTCAGCAGGGAATTTAAATGGCATGCCGTATTGGTCTGTGTATATATAGTCAGTAGGTAGTGGCTGTATTTTGCCTGTCAAGACATCTAATATTAGCATCTCTTTCTCTATCTCATCTTTATCAGAAGACATAATGGCAGATATGGTCTCTTGATATAGGTTAGAGGTAAAGATGAATATAGAGTTTTTAGCAGGAACTCTCATTCCTGTAGTTACTTCTTGCACGTATCCTTCATCTATAAGCGTCATAAAGATTCTGTAAAGAGACGGATGAGCTTTTTCTATCTCGTCAAACAGTATTACAGCCCTTGGATTTTCAAGAAGCTTTCTTGGAAGCAATCCACCTTCTTCAGAGCCAATATATCCCTTTGGAGCACCAAGAAGCGTTGAAGCAGTATGAGCTTCTGTAAAGTTATTCATATCAAATCTATAGAATGCATATCCGTAAGGCTTTAAATACTCAGCCAACGCCTTTGCAGTTTCAGTTTTACCTACACCTGTTTGTCCTACAAATAGATATGAGCCAAAGTTTTGATTTCCTGCTTTTGCTTGCTGATAAATCCCGTCTGTTAGCATCTTAATAGCATCATCTTGACCTACGATTTTCTCTTTTAAGTATTTTTCTAAGTCATCTACATCTAATTCTAAACGTTGGACGTTGGACGTTGAACGTTGAACGGGAGATGGTGTGTTTGTTGGTTGATTTAATGAAATTCCTTCTTTTATTCTTCTTTCCCTTGCCTTTTGTAAGATAGCGTTAGATTCTTCAGGTGTTAAAAGGTATTTTCTGTCTCCTGTTTGGTTGAAAAGTTGCAACTTCTCTAATGCTCTTTCGTATGTGCTGTTGCTACGTCTGAATATTCTTAGAATTCTAAGAGAGATGTATAGGAAGATGAAAGGCAGAAGAGCACCGATTAAGAGTAGATAACCGTCATCATTTGAGTCTGAAGATTTATGTCCGAAGTAAATGCCTGTTAAAACAATAAAAATTTCTAATATCCTTAATATTCTTTTGTATGTTTTATCTTTACGAATGCGTTTGAATATTATAAAAGCTGTAAGAAACATGGTTAGGAAGAGAAGGAATAGGAAAGTGCCGATTATGACTGAATGGCTAACGTTTAAACCCAATGCTTCATATCCATACTGAACGCCTAATAAAGCAAAAGCAACTCCAGGCATTGACAAAAGAAAAAGTGATTCACCAATCACGATTAAAATAGGAATGCTAAGGATGAATAAAATAGCTTTAGCACGTGCTCTATTAGCTGCTTCTTCGTCATAGTAGTACATGTCTATTTCCCTCCTTTAACGTTGAACGCTTTAACGTCTCACGTCTCACGTTTCACGTCTCACGTATTAAATCCACAACGCTTAAAAGTAATTTCTCTACCTTGTTTAATCTCTTTAACGCTCTATATACAGCAACGTACTCCTGATATATCGTTTAACTTTATTATCTCTTCTTTATTCACTCATTCACTTTAATAAATCTGACTCAAGTTTACATCACGTCGGGTGAGAAATCTAATAAAAGTAGGAATTCTTCGCCGGCTGCAGAATGACAAATAAGGTAATTGTTAACATGCTTTTACTTTCTCTGTCATCGTCGTATATTAAGTATACCAAAAATTTTTAAGCCTTAAGAGAATAAGTTTTATAATAATTGCAGACATGAGAGAAAAAGGAAGGATAGATCAAGTTTTTGTCATTGCCTTTTTCAATAAAGAAGTTTACGGAAGCTAAATGACAAGAGTCAAACAGATAAAGCTGATTCATACTTTATAGCAGGAGAGTGCAGCATGTGTAAAGAAAAGTGGCAAAATAAAGAAAATGGAAATCCTATGCAAGAAAGATATTTTACAGGCAGCATTATCAGCAATAAGGTTTAACAAATACTGCAGAGAATTATACATAAAATGAAATCAAAAAATATGATATAATTTTTAACTAAATTCTTTTTAGAGGAGGTTTATTTTTTGGTTAGAATAAGATTATCAAGAGCAGGTAGAAAAAAGCATCCAGTTTACAGAATGATTGTAGTAGATAGCAAAAAACCAAGAGAAACTAAAGCAATCGACTATATTGGAACCTATGATCCAATATTAAAAACTGGAAATATTAATGTAGAAAAGGCTTTAGAATGGATAAAAAAAGGTGCACAGCCTTCTGAAAGAGCGCTAAAAATTCTCAAAGCTTTTGGATTAAATACTAACGCATAAGGAGGATGTATATGAGCAAACTTACGGAAATCGTTGAGCAAATGGCAAAAGCTATCGTTGACCATCCAGAAAAAGTTGAAGTAAAAGAAATTGAAGGAGAAAAAGTAACAGTTATTGAATTAAAAGTTGCTCCAGAAGACCTTGGAAAAGTTATCGGTAAACAAGGTAGAACAGCAAGAGCGATGAGAGTAATCTTAGCTTCAGTTGCAAGAAAAGAAAATAAAAAAGCTGTCCTTGAAATTTTAGAATAAAAAAAATGTTTGAGGGTCTAAAAGGACCCTCTATAGTCTGAATATCTTTAATATCTTTAATCTCCTTAAATGATACGTCAGAGTGAATAAATCAATAAAACTAAGAGATTCTTTGTCGGCTGCAGAATGACAAATAAGGTAATTGTTAACATGCTTTTACTTTCTCTGTCATCGTCGTATATTAAGTATACCAAAAATTTTTAAGCCTTAAGAGAATAAGTTTTATAATAATTGCAGACATGAGAGAAAAAGGAAGGATAGATCAAGTTTTTGTCATTGCCTTTTTCAATAAAGAAGTTTACGGAAGCTAAATGACAAGAGTCAAACAGATAAAGCTGATTCATACTTTATAGCAGGAGAGTGCAGCATGTGTAAAGAAAAGTGGCAAAATAAAGAAAATGGAAATCCTATGCAAGAAAGATATTTTACAGGCAGCATTATCAGCAATAAGGTTTAACAAATACTGCAGAGAATTATACATAAAATGAAATCAAAAAATATGATATAATTTTTAACTAAATTCTTTTTAGAGGAGGTTTATTTTTTGGTTAGAATAAGATTATCAAGAGCAGGTAGAAAAAAGCATCCAGTTTACAGAATGATTGTAGTAGATAGCAAAAAACCAAGAGAAACTAAAGCAATCGACTATATTGGAACCTATGATCCAATATTAAAAACTGGAAATATTAATGTAGAAAAGGCTTTAGAATGGATAAAAAAAGGTGCACAGCCTTCTGAAAGAGCGCTAAAAATTCTCAAAGCTTTTGGATTAAATACTAACGCATAAGGAGGATGTATATGAGCAAACTTACGGAAATCGTTGAGCAAATGGCAAAAGCTATCGTTGACCATCCAGAAAAAGTTGAAGTAAAAGAAATTGAAGGAGAAAAAGTAACAGTTATTGAATTAAAAGTTGCTCCAGAAGACCTTGGAAAAGTTATCGGTAAACAAGGTAGAACAGCAAGAGCGATGAGAGTAATCTTAGCTTCAGTTGCAAGAAAAGAAAATAAAAAAGCTGTCCTTGAAATTTTAGAATAAAAAAAATGTTTGAGGGTCTAAAAGGACCCTCTATAGTCTGAATATCTTTAATATCTTTAATCTCCTTAAATGATACGTCAGAGTGAATAAATCAATAAAACTAAGAGATTCTTTGTCGGCTGCAGAATGACAAATAAGGCAATCGTTAACATACTTTTGCTTTCTCTGTCATCCTAAGGCATTAAGGCTGAAGGATCTCATTTTTAAATTCAATAAAAACCGCTAATACTTTCATTTTTGCTATCATTCTGAAGACGTAAGTCCAAAAGATCTATTCCTGAATTCTATAAAAATCACTAATTTTTAATCAGAAGGTATTCGCGAAGGTATTAAAGGGTGATAAATTTTTAAAACAAATAAAGATCTCATAATTTTTTAATTTTTCACGCAACGAATACGAAAAAAGTGAATTATCTAACTTCCTGCTTTTTTAGTTTTTCTTCCTCTCTTAGGCTTTTCTTCTGTTTTTTCTTCTTTTTTGCAATCTTCAAGAATCATATTCACTATTTCTTCAGCGTCAATCCAGTTTTGGACAGTTCTTGAATCATCTTTGCCAGTAATGTGATAGATCTTTTCTGCAACTTTCTTGATCAATTCTTCTTTATTCATTTTTACATCTCCGGAGTCAATAATTGATTATAAAGTTAACACAGAACTGTAAAAGTTTTATGAAAATAAAGTTAAGATTTTTAAATGTTATCTTTTTAGAAACTTATTAGAAACTTAAATAATTTTAACCATTCTTTTATTAAATCTTAAAACTCTATCTATAAAATAGACAAAAATTAAATCAAAGAGGAGGAAATGCTGTGAAAAGAAAAAAGGCTTTAGCACTTTTTTATGCTGCTATGGTAAGTGGTAGTTTTGTTTATGCACAAGAAGCAACTTTAAAAGTTAGAGTCGAAGACCAAACAGGCTTAGAAAAAGAACTTCCGATTGAAATCAAGAAAAATGTACCGGCTACTGAAACAACAGTAAAAAAAGAAGAGATTCAAACAAGAGCCGGAGCTGGTTCGGTTAACATCTTTAAGGCTATTGAACTTACTCCATCTGTAAACGTTCAAACTGATGATGCATATGGACTTGGTGGTGGTACCATAAGAATAAGAGGTTTTGAAAATTCTCAAATTGGAGTAACTATTGATGATATGCCACTAAACGACTCAGGAAATTTTGCCCTTTATCCTCATGAGTATGCAGATGTAGAAAATCTTGAGACTATAACTATTACAAGAGGTTCTGTAAACAAAAGGTCTCCTTTCTATACAGAAATTGGCGGTGCTTTAAAAGTTAGAACTGCTCCACCAAGAAGCAAGTTTACAAACTCATTTGGTCTAAAATTTGGTTCTTATAACTTTAAGAGAGTATTTTATAGATTAGACACTGGATATTTATTTGGAAACAAGAATCTTCCAAAAATATTCTTCTCTTACTCTCACACAGAAGCTGATAAATGGAAAGGACCTGGTGGTGCACCTCAGTACAGAGACCACTATACCTTAGGAATAGCACAAACAATCGGAATTCTTGATTATGAATTTTACTATGACAGAAACGTTCAATTAAACTATTTCTACAGAGGGTTTACATACGCAGAAACCAAAGACGGAAACATTTTTAGAAGTAGAGATTATACTAATAAATTAATCCCAGGTAATACTACCAATAACACACTTTACTATGAATTCTATCAAAACCCTTATACAAACCAGCAATATAGAGCCATCTTTAATCTTAACTTTACAGACAAAATATCCCTTAATTTCAAACCTTACATGTGGGTTGGTAGAGGAAGTGGAACGAGTGCAACATCTAGTAAAATTGGATCTAATTACTATGTTTTCTTTAAAGAATCTTTTAACTATACAGATAGACCTGGATTTACAACTGAGTTAAAGGTGGATTTACCGCATAATTCTAAATTTTTCTTAGGATACTGGTATGAATACGCAGACTTAAAACAATGGCAACCATCAAGACGGGTAGATATAAATTCAGATGGAACTTACACATTGAATAATTCTGCATCCTTTAGATACAACTACATTCAAAGGACAAAGACAACAACAAATACTCCTTACGTTTCATTTGAATCAAAAGAGCTTTTAGGTAAATTAGATTTTAATCTCGGCTTTAGATTTGCAAGCATTAAAAGAAAGTTTAACGATTATAGTACGACTGGACTGCCTTATTATCCAGAGGATGGTGTTTACGACGACCCAAGATTAAGCAAAAATCAAACTACATCATACGAAAAAACATACAAAAAAACTTTACCTAATTTTGGATTAGGATTTAGCGTTTTAGACAATCTATATCTTTATGCTTCTTATGCTAAGAACTTTAGAGTACCTCAGAATTTTCTGGGAACTATACCAACAAGCAGTTCAGCGCAATTTGTAGCTGACCAACTAAAGCCTGAAGAGTCAGATAGCTATGATATAGGTGCAAGATTAACTTACGATAAGTTTTACATTGCTCCAACAGCATATATTGTAAGATACAAAAACAGACTAATCAGAGTTGCTGACCCAACTAACCCAACTTTACTATACATTAGAAACGCCGGAAAAGTAGATGCTAAAGGGTTTGAGTTAGAAGTGGGAGCAAATCCTATGCCAAAAACTAACATTTACGCATCCTTCTCATACAACGAAGCTAAATTCAAAGATGACTCTTTCTATGATGGAAGTACAAGATATGACATTAAAGACAAAAGCGTCCCAGACACTCCAAGATATATGGTCAAATTAGGCTCTCGTTTTGATGTGCATGATTTTAAAGTCTCTCCAAGCATCCAGTTTATAGGTTCAAGATATGGTAATTTCACAAATACAGAAAAAGTTGATAACTACACAATCGTAAACCTATCAGCTACAAGAAAGATTTATAAACACTTTGACCTTTATATGGATGTAATTAACCTAACAAATCAAAAATACGTAGGTAGAATAAGCCCAGGGACAGCATCAGGTACTTACTATGCAGGAGCACCATTCACGATATCTTTTGGAATCAACGGGAGGTTTTAAATGGTTGAGATTAAATCAGCAGTCTTTCTGCTAATGTTTATTGTTTTTGTTTATGGAAACTTTATCATATTTCAAAAATTTTTCATGATAAAAAAACCAAGTGGAAATGCTAACCCGGTGGATGCCCTCCACTGGGCTAAAGATTTTAAAAAAGGATTATGGTTTTTAGATTTTGCAGCTACTACATCACCACTGCTTGGACTCTTAGGAACTGTAATAGGTCTTATCATAGCTTTCCAAGAGCTTGGTAAAAAAGGTGTATCAGGAGCCGGAGAAATAAGCGCCGCAATTGGATTAGCCCTTGTTGCAACTGCAATAGGGATAGCATTATCATTATGGTTTTATCTATGGTTTAAATTCTTTAATTCCAAAATCCAAGAAAAGAAAGAGGATATTAAAAGCAAGATATTGATGGAGGTTTTGAATGAACAAACATAAAAAGCTTTCATTGCTTTACCTCCTTGAAGAGCAGGAGAACGAAAAGGAAGAAATTCAAATAATTCCTATGATAGATGTTATGCTATTTCTACTCACCTTTTTCATTCTTTATACTCTTAATGTACTGCCTATGTTGTATCAAAACATTAAACTCCCTACATCTTCGACAGTAGAACAAAACCAAATTCAAGAACCTTTGAAAGTATATATAGACAAAGAAGGAAATATTAAAACAGAAAAATTTGGAACAGGAGTAGAAGCTTTAAAACAGTACCTTAAAACAGTTAAATCTCCGGAAGAAGCTATAGTTATTCTAATTCCAGACAAAGACGCAACAGCCCAATCACTGATGGTAGCAATAGACACTCTTAAAGAAAACAAAATAACAAAAATATCTATCGCCGGTGAAAAGAAATGAAATTTTCTGATGATAAAAAACCAGTTTCATTTATTCTTTCTTTGCTTTTTTCTTCCTTATCAGCCTATGGAACTTATCTACTTTTTAATATTAAACTTCACGAGCCACCAAAACCACCTACCATCATAGAAATAGTTGAGTTTCCGAAAGAAAAACCGGAAATTAAGAGACCCGAGCAACCAAAAAAACAGATTACAAAAGAAGTTAAAAAAGAAATTCATAAGCTAAAACAGATTGTTAAGCACAAAGAACCAATAGAAAAACAAAAACCTGAAGTAAAGCAAGAAGTAAAGCAAGAAGTTAAGACAGAGAATAAACCAATAGAGCCAATAAAAGAAGAGCCAAAACAAGATTTTAAAAAACCAGAAATCGTAGAAAAACCACCAGAAATAAAAAAACCAGAACCGCCACCTCCGCCACCAAAGCATGAAGAGCTACCTTCGCCACCACCTCCACCACCAAAAAAACCTGACCAATCAGAAATTAACCATTATTATGCAACTGTTAGAAAAATCATAGAATCCAAAAAACGATACCCAGAAGAAGCAAAAAGAAAGGAAGAAGAGGGGACTGTTTTAGTAAGATTTACAATAGATGAAGATGGTAATGTTAAAGATGTATCACTTGTTAGGTCAAGCGACAGTAACATCTTGGATAGAGAAACTTTAAAGCTTTTAAAGAGCTTAAAATTTCCTCCACCACCGGAAGGAAAGTCTATAACGCTAAATTTAGAGATAGAATACAAACTAAACTAAGGAGAAGTAAAATGCTTTTAAACAGAAGAGAGTTTATAAGCTTATCATTATCAACCTTGTATTTACTTACACATAACTTAGAAGTATTGGCGGGCGATGCAGTAGAAATTTTTGACCTTGGAATTGCAAGCGCAGACCCAACACAAGACGGCATTATACTATGGACAAGAATCAATCCCAATATTCACAGTAAATTAAACAAAGACCTTATATTAGAGATATCACAAAGTCCAGAGATGAAAGAATCATCAGTCATAAAAATACCCGGAGATAAGATTATAAAAGAAAGAGACTACACAATCAGATTAACAATAGACAATCTAAAACCAGGAAATACTTACTATTACAGATTTTCCTATGCAGATGTGCCTTCAATGATAGGTAGGTTTAAAACTCTGCCGGCAGGAAATGTTGAAAATTACAGAATGGGATTTGTTACCTGTCAAAACTACGCCGATGGATATTTTACAGCCTACAGACACTTAGCCAATGAAGATGTAGGATTTATCCTGCATCTTGGAGACCAAATCTACGAGAGAATTTATGGCAAAGCAAGAGTTCCAGGCAGAGATTTAGCTTTTCCATCAGGTCATAGCATCGCACTTGATTTAGAAGATTATAAATATCTATATACAACATACTTATCAGACAAAGATTATCAGCTTGCAAGAGCAATGCATCCATTTATCTATATCTGGGATGACCATGAATATGCAAACGATTACTCATTTGACTACGAAAAAGGGTTTTATAAACTTCCAAAACATCCTTTTGAAAATGACAGGGAAAAAGTCCTTAACCTAAGAAAAGCTGCAATATTGGCATGGCATTTTTACACACCTTCAAGGGCTAAATTAAACCTTAACGCTCAAAATCCTTTGGAATGGATTACCATTTATAGAGATTTCAAAATTGGAGAATTAGCACATTTGATTTGCTTAGATGAAAGGTCTTACAGAACTCCGCAACCTTGCGATAAAAGATACGCATCTTCAGGTTGTGAAGACCAGTATAAAACCTCAATGCTTGGAGAAAATCAAAAATTCTGGTTTTATGAAAAGCTAAAACAAGGAAATAGTTGGAAAATAGTAGCTAATGAAGTTCAATTTGTACAAGGAAAAATAAATGGACTTTATGGCTCCTTAGATGCTTGGGATGGATATATAAAAGAAAGACAAGAGATAATAGAATTTTTAAACAAAAATAACATAAACAAATTTGTAGCCCTTACAGGAGATAGACACGCCGGCTTGATTGCAGAAATACCTACAGAATTTAAAGAAAATTATGAGAAAATCGTAGGAGTAGAGTTTATGACGCCTGCAGTATCCTCGATCTCTGCAGCAGAAGCCAACTGGTGGAAAGATTACGGAGTTAAAGATGCTGACGAATATGCCCAGTTAGAAATAAAACAAAACCCATGGACAAAGTATTTAAGCCATAGAGTATGGGGATATTCTATTTTAGATATAGATAAATCATCTGCTAAGTGTCAAATAGTAAGCGTTAACAAATATAAAAAAGACTCAGATAAAGAAATAGCAGCGACTTATCAGTATATTCCTGGAAAGGGATTAGCGAAAGTTTAAAAAATTGTTAACAAATACTACGGATGAGAAATTGGCGTTTTTGTAAAATTCAAAAATAGATTCTTCGACTTACAGCCTCAGGATGTTCTATGTCTTGGATAGGGGGCTCTTTATATTTACTCTAAAGTCAAACTTAACAATACCAGACTCAAGTTTTCATTGGATCCTTGTCGTTTCTTATCCCGGAGACCGATTATTGGACAGAACATTACAAAATTGTAATCTTCTCGATGTTCAGGTAGCAATGCAACATGGGACAGAGATGAGCGAGCGTCCAACTGAGTAAATACTTCCTCCTAAACTTCATAATGATTGCTTTCCTGCTTGGCTTTGCTTAGATATCTAAGGTTATACTTCCTTTAATGCTTATCAATCAACCTTACTCTGTCAATTCCAAGGCCGAAGGATCTCATTTTTAAATTTTATAAAAACCGCTAATTTCTTATCCGAGATAGATTATGATAAAATTAGTATCTAACTAAATTTAACGAGGTTGTTTATGAGCTTTAATATAGTTGATGTTATTTTTATGATACCGGCTTTACTTACTGCAGTTATCTTTCATGAAGTGGCTCATGGGTATGTTGCTTATAAGCTGGGAGATAATACCGCAAAATTAGAAGGAAGGTTAACTTTAAATCCAATACCTCATATTGATATATTTGGCTCTTTATTAGTTCCAGGACTTTTGATTTTGATTAATTCTCCGTTTTTGTTTGGCTGGGCAAAACCTGTTCCGATAAATCCATATAACTTCAGAAAAGTTAATTTTAGGCAAGGTTTGGTAATTACATCTTTTGCCGGACCAGGAGCTAACTTTCTTCTTGCAATTATTTTTAGTCTTTTCTACTGGATATTTAGAAACGAAGGATTTTTAACATTCTTAGCATCTTTTATGCCTAGTAATCTGATTGAAGCTATTGTTGTTCCTTTGATTATTTTCTTTAAGTATGCTGTGATGACAAATCTTATTATTGGAATATTTAATTTACTACCAATTCCACCATTAGATGGCGGACATATTTTATTAAACTTATTACCTAATCATATGTATGAAAAAGTTGCACCATACGAGCAATATGGGTTTTTTATTTTAATCCTGCTTTTAATGTCAGGTGTTCTAAGTAAAATAATATTTCCTATATACAGTTATTTGATTAGTATTTTAATTCAATAAAGAATGCTTTCAAATTTGACTAAGTCTAAAAATTAGTTAGCTTTTGATTGTTATTCTGCAGCTACAACGAAGAATCTTCTTTCTTTCTTACACATATTTCTCACTTCCTCGTCTTTTCTTCTTAAAAGAGGAGAGGCTCCGGAGCAGAGCCATAAAGATAACAGGAAAAAGACAAAGTTATATATACATAATCATTCCAAAACTCGAAAAAATTAAAACATGCTCAACTTCTTATTTTAAGAACAAGCCTCTATCGTTCATCAATGCCGAAAAAAAATAAAAAAATGCAAATTCTCGATGTCAACTTCATGGCAGAAAGTGTTCCAAAAATACAAATCATCATTCTGTAGCCGGCGAAGAATCTCATGTTTTTGTTGAATTTTTCACTCGACGTATTGTACGAAATATATTTGAAGAACGTTATTACATTTGGGTTCAGGTTTTTGTCTTTCAAGCCCGGCACCGAAAGGTAAGCTTAATAGAATTTTAGAACATTTTAAAAAGTAATTTTCCAAAAATTTTAGAGCATTCTCTGGGTAAAGTTTAAAAATGCTTGTTAATTCTCACTTCTAACCAAAACTATCTTTGGCTTTAAAATACAGTCTATTATCTCTCCTATACCTATTAGCTCTTGCTTTTCATTTAAAACCTTTATATCTTTTGATTCTATACAGTCAATTTTTAATTTTTGTCCATGTTTAAATCTTTTTTCATAATCTTGATTTAGTTTAATTTCTGGTAAGAAGTATAATGCATCTTTTAGACTGATTAGCTTTATCTCATTTGGATTTTTCTTTAATATTTCTTCAAACGATAAAGCATCTTTTAAATCAAACTGTCCTATTTTAGTTCTAATTAAATCTGTCATGTAAGCTCCGCAGCCTGCTTTGTCTCCAATATCCTTTATTAAGCTTCTAATATAAGTACCTGAAGAACAGTCAACTTTTATTTTAAAGTATGGTAGATTTATCTCTAAGATTTCTATGCTGTATATTTTTATTAATACAGGTTTTAGCTGAACTTCTACTCCTTTTTTTGCAAGTTTGTAAGCCCTTGTTCCACCTATCCTTTTTGATGAATACGGCGGTGGTGTCTGATAGTATTCTCCTACAAAAGAAAAAATTATCTCTTTTAACCTTTCTTCATCAATCTCAACAGGTTTTGTCTCTATTATCTTACCTTGGCTATCGTATGTGTCTGTAATTTCTCCAAGTTTTCCCTCTGCTATATACTGTTTGTCAAGCTTTTGTAAATACTGTGTTATTTTTGTTCCTTGTCCTACTGTTAAAACCATCAAACCCGATGCTGCATAATCAAGCGTGCCTGTGTGACCCATTTTTTGATTAAGATGCTTCTTTATCTTTATCACCAAATCGTTTGAAGTTATAAACTTTGGTTTATTTACTAAAAGTATTCCATCCATCTTTTAAGGTCTCTCCTATTAAGTATAACGAACCTGTGATTAATATTATTGTATCTTTATCTACACTGTTTTTAAGCTCTTTAACTGCTTCTAAATGATTTTCTTTTACATTTTTAATACCAACATTTTTAAAATCTTCTGCTGTCATTGCTCTTGAAAATGGCATTGTTGTAGCTATGTAGAAATCACTATTTTGCTTGATTATATTTATCATTTTTTCTGTGTCTTTATCTTTCATGAATGAGAAGATAGTGAAAATCTTTTTATTTGGAAAGATTTCCTTTATTTCTTGAAATGTTTTTATAAGCCCTTCTTCATTATGTGCTCCGTCAATTATGATAAAAGGATTTTTGCTGATAATTTCCATTCTTCCTTTCCATTTTGTATTGTAGAGTGCTTTTCTGATTATGTTTTCAACAACCGGTTGGTTGTTCTTGTCTAAAAATAGCAGGAAAGTTGTTAACGCTAAGCTTGAATTTTCTATCTGCCTTTTTCCAAGCATTAATATTTCTAAATTTTCAAAGATATACTCTTTAAATCTATAGTCGTATTTATTAAAATCTATCTCTTTTACAAAGTAGTCTATATCTTTGATGTAATACTCTTTTATCTTTCTTTCTTTAAGCCAATGGATGATTTCTGGCTGGTTTCTTCCTACTACAGCCGGTTTATCTTGTCTTGTAATGCCTGTTTTTTCAAATGCTATATCTAAAAGCGTGTTTCCGAGCATGTGCATATGGTCAAAGGATACGTTTGTAATGACTGAAATCTCCGGCTCTAAAACATTTGTCGAGTCCCACCTTCCACCAAGACCAACCTCTACAACTGCAATATCTACCTTTTCATCAGAAAAGTATTTAAAAGCTAAAAGTGTGCATGCTTCAAAATATGTAAGATTGCATTTTTCTATGATTGGTTTTAGTTCATTGATGTAATTTTGTAATTTTTTATCGTCGATCTCTTTTCTGTCTATCTGCCATCTTTCATTTTCTCTTATCAGATGCGGAGATGTAAACAATCCTGTTTTGTAGCCATAGTGTCTAAATAGACTCTCCAAGTATGCTGACGTTGAACCTTTACCGTTTGTTCCTGCTACAAGAATGGATTTAAAATTTTTCTCCGGATAGCTAAGTTCTTTTAACGCTGACTTTATCCTTTCTAATCCTGGCTCAATGTTAAATACTTTTTTTTGAAAAAGGTTATACAGATTTTGCATATTTTTTCTTCATGTAGAAAAATAAAGTTATTCCTGCTAATACCATCGATAAAGTGATTATCTGATTCCAAGTTAAACCAATGTATGGCAAAGGCGGCGTTACTCCTCTCCAAAATTCTAATAAGAATCTTAAAAATCCATAAAGTATAAGATACAAAGATAAAATCTGTCCGTCAAATGTCTTTTTTCTGTATGTATAAAATAAAATGGCAAAGATTAAGAGATTTCCTATTGCTTCCGCTGGCTGAGTTGGATAAAGTGGTATGCCTTTTGGTGCTAAACAATGTGGGTCATTTGGAAAAATGATTGCAATATCTCTTAAAGGTGAATCTGGTGGAACTGGTTTTCCATAGCAACAACCTGCAGATGTGCATCCAAGCCTTCCAAAAAAGTGTCCTATTGGTATAGAAACACCCGCCACATCACCAACTTTTAATATTGATATGTTTTTATATTTTAAATACAATATAGCTGCTGCTAAACCACCTAAAAAACCGCCAAACCAATCAATTCCACCATTCCAAATTGCGAAAAAATCTAAAAATGAACCAAAATCTTCTTTATGCTCTATTATGTAAGCAATTCTTGCTCCTACAATACCACTTAAGACTGTAAGAATAAAGGCATTTTCGTAATCTTTTTCGTTAATACCTTCTTTTTTAGCATGATAAAGTCCAACATAAAAACCAACTATAAGACCAATAGCCGTCAAAACGCCGTATGTATGTATAGTGATACCACCAATACTGATTAAGTCTGGAAACATAATCTCTCCTTAAGCTTTTTCAAGCTCTTTCAAAGATTTTAAGTATTTATCTAACACAAGCTTTCTTTTTAATGGTGAAAGATAATTTATAAATGGAATGCCGTTTAGATGGTCTATCTCATGCTGAAGTACGATAGCTAAAAACTCTGAGCTTTCTATTTCTACATCTTCACCTTTTTCATTTTTACCTACTACTTTAACCCTTTTTGCTCTTGGAATTGTAATTCGCACACCCGGAAAGCTTAAGCATCCTTCCGTTGATTGAACTTCTCCTTCTTTTTCAACAATTTTTGGATTTATCAAAACCATCTTTACCGGTGGTTCTGTCTCTTCTTCGCTTCTGTTTTCTCTTAAAGACGTATCGATAACTAAAATTTGATATGGAATGCCAATTTGATTTGCAGCAAGTCCAACACCTTCTTCTTTATACATAAATTCCCACATTTTATTTATATACTCTTGTAATTTTTCATCAAAAAAATCTACTTCTTTTGTTGGCTCTTTTAAAATTGGGTCTGGCCATGTTCTGATTTTATAATCCATTTTAGCTCCTTGTTAGTCTAAAATTTTTTTGGTTATGCTATTATTTTTAATACAAGGAAGAGAATTGTACGGTATTTCAGCTTTATAAATCCCTTCTGCAAATGATCCTACTTCATATGGATTAAAGACAAATACTATGGCATATTGGTCTAAATAGAAATTATCTAAAGCTAAATCTTGTTTTAATACATCTTTTGATGATGACGCATTTTGTCTCTTTAATTCTTCATATATTGCTTGTCTCAAATCTTTTTCGCATTTACCGTTTAAATTTATAATATCAGATAGCCTAATCTGAACGTACTTTTTTTGATTTTCGTCTTTTATGAATACTGTCCAAATTTCATCTGCAGATCCATGTGCTCCGCCCTGGTAAATAGATAGACTTTCTTTCAGATTTACTATATCGTTATCTATTAAATAAGCTGCCATACTTATATGATAAAATGGTTCTATGTTGTCTTCTTTTGCATCTTTTTTTACATCATGGTAGTCATTGATGAATTTTTTAACTTCCTTATCTATAAAATCGTTTACATCCTTAAAAGCCTCTCCTTCAAAAACTGGATATTTAACATTCAAATCACCATTGTCTTCTTTTACACTTTTAAAAGTAAATACAACTTCATCGTTTCTTTTAACTTCCTGTTTGTTTCCCACATCACTTTTACTTGCTTCTTTTTGACATCCTACCAATAAGCTTGATAAAATCAAGATTAATAAAGCCATTCTCTTTAAATTACACATCCTAACATCTTCCTTTTTAAATTAATAACATTCTCTTTAATATTTCCTTTAAATACAGCATTTCCGGCTACGAAAATATTTACTCCAAGCATGGATAAATAGTTTATATTTTCTTGATTAACTCCGCCGTCTATTTCGATTAATATATCTGTTCTGTTTGTCTCTTCCATCAGTAGTTTTAATTTTTTAACCTTTTCTGCTGTTTGTGGAATAAACTTTTGACCACCAAATCCCGGATTGACCGACATAATAAGAACATAATCTATATAATGAATAATTTCTTCTAAAGTGTTTACAGGCGTTGCTGGATTTAAAACTACTCCGGCTTTTACATCGTTAGATTTAATCATATCAACAACTCTATGAGCATGTATGGTTGCGTCCATGTGAAAAGATATCATATTTACTCCCGCTTTTATAAAATCCGGTATGTATTTTTCCGGCTCAACTATCATAAGATGTGCATCAAATGGCAGGTCTGTTATTTTCCTGATAGATTCAACCACAGGTGGTCCAAATGTTATGTTTGGAACGTAGCGACCATCCATTATATCCAAATGAATTATATCAGCTCCTGCTTCTTCTACGTCTTTTATTTGCTGTCCAAGAATAGAAAAATCTGCTGATAAAATAGATGGTGCCAATAGTTTCATACAGTTTTCTCCTTTTTTGCTTGTAGTTTCATCTTTAAACTGCAATATGAACAAATTCTATTCATAGACGGCTCTCCGCAGATTTCACATCTTCCAAGCTCTACTTTTTCTTCATAACTTTGAAGGATCGGATACATTTTTCTTAAAAATTCTGAATAAAATCTTAATTTTGTGCCTGGACTTTTTTCTTCAAGCTGTGATAAAAATAATTTATAGTCAATAGAAGTTGCTCCCACTGAGTATGGACATTCTTCTTCTATGTACTCAATGCCTGATAAAATAGCATACATGGCGCTTTCTTTCTCTGATATTTTACATAAAGGCTTTACTTTTCTTATAAATCCGTTTTCTTCTTTTAATACAGGATACTGTCTTTTTAAGTATTCAACGCTCCAATTTAAAGTATTGGAAAATAAAACCGCTGCTTCATCGTCCAAGTTATGGCCTGTTGCTATTATGTCATATCCAAGCTCTTTGGCTTTTTTGTTCATAAAGTATCTTTTAATCGTTCCACAGATAGAGCAGGCTGGTCTGTTGTCGTATGTTTTCATCTCCGGAATGGTTGCTATCTCATCTTTAAGCTCAACAATATGAAGAGTTTTTCCTATCTTTTCTGTAAATTTTAAAGCTAATTCCTTAGATTTTTGAGAATAATCTCCTATTCCAAGATTTATATAAAAACCATCTACGTTGTATCCAAGCTTTACAAGAGCATTCCATAAAGACAAACTATCTTTACCACCTGATACAGCTACTAAAATTTTACTGTTTTTATCAAACATTTTAAATTCTTTGATTGTTTTTTCAACTCTGCTATCAAACCATTCTAAATAGTGGTCTTTACAGAATGCTAATCTATGCTGTGGAAGATAAATCTGTGCTTTTTTATCACATTTATAACATTTTCTCAAAACTTTCCTCCAGAAATTGCATTGATAACTTTAACTTTATCTGACTGTGTAATATACTCATCTAAATCAACTATTTCATCATTTTTAACTACAAAAGCATAATCCCTTGATAGATTCAACTTTTTTAGAATATCTTTTGCTTTCACTTTACTGCTTTCAAACTCAAGCTCTATTTTGTTGTTTCTGTACTCAACTGTTATTTTCAAGTTTTAAGACTCCTACTGATGATTTTTAAAATAATTTATTATAACTTAATCCATACCTTGGGTGAGAAATTAGCGGTTTTTATAGAATTTAAAAATGAGATCCTTCGGCCTTAAGGCCTCAGGATGACAAGGAAAAGGTTGATTAATAAGTGTTAAAGGAAGGATAACCTTATTCGTCATTCTGCAGCCGGCGAAGAATCTCATGTTTTTAATGAATTTCTCACCCGACGTATGATTTTTAAAATAATTTATTATAACTTAATCCATGGATGAAAAATTAGCGATTTTTATAAAATTTAAAAAGAAGATCCTTCGGCCACGACCTCAGGATGACAAGGTAAGAGTAGGGGCTATTGTGTTGTCATTCTGAGCGAAGCGAAGAATCTCGTGTTTTTTCTTTTCAAGTCAAAAAATCAAAAAAGGAGATCCTTCCGACTTGCGTCCTTAGGATGACAAAGAAAAGTTAAATTTACGAAAATTTTGGAACACCTTTAACGTTGTTTTATCTTGTATTTAAGGAAAAAGAAATGTATTTCATTTTGAAATATTATATTTCATTTTGAAATATGCTTATATTCAAATAATCGAATAAGTTAATACTTACTAATTAAACGAAAGATAACGGATTTAATTATTAAAATTTCTTAACAATTGGCACGATTTTTGATTATATAATAAATTAAGACTTCGAAAGAATAGGTCTTTGGTTAGTATTTGACAACCAAGCACGAATAATGAGATATTAATATCTGAATACTATTAATTTTATAGGAGGTTTTCAGATGAAAAAAGTTTTAACACTCGCAGCAGCAGGTTTACTTGCAGTATCAGCATCATCAAAAGCGACTGACTTAGTTATCTCAGTAGACCAAGCAAAAGACTTGGTTGGAAAGGCAGTATTTGTAAACGGAGACGACCCAAAAGTATTCGCACAAGGTCACATTCCTGGGTCTGTTAACGCGTACGCTCACGACCTTCACTACTTAGAAGATATTAAAAAGTGTGGCGGTCTTCCAATGTGCGAGAAAAACGCACAAAAGGTTATCAGCGAACTTGGTATCAGCAACAACTCTCACGTTATAGCTTATGACGATGGTAAAGGTCCAAACGCTTCTGGTGTATGGTTCTTCTTATACTTATACGGTGTAGACAACGTTCAAATGTTAGACGGTGGATTTGCTACTTGGAAAGCAAAAGGTTTACCGGTAGAAACAGGACCGGCTAAAAAACCAGCTCCTGGAAAGTTTACTGTTAAAGTTAGAAAAGAAATTCTCGCTACAAAAGATGAGGTTTTAAAAGCTTCTAAAGATCCAAATTACGTTATCCTTGATGCAAGAAGATTTGAAGAATACACAGGAAAAACATTGTTAGAAGCATTAGAAGCTCCTGGAAAGCACAAGCAGGTTGAAAGAGGTGGTCATATACCTGGAGCTAAGTTCTTCGAATGGAAAAAAGTTGCAGGAAACCCTAACGGTGAACCTGACAAGCCATTATTCAAACCGGTTGACCAAATTAAAAAACAACTTGAAAAAGCTGGAATTACTCCGGATAAAACTGTTATTACTTACTGTCACGTAGGCTTAGGTAGAGGTTCGTTCGTATATGCCGCTTTAAAATTAGCTGGATATCCAAAAGCTAAGGTTTACGTTGGTTCTTGGGACGAATGGGGTAACGATAAATCTTTACCAATCGAACAATAATTAGTCAATCAAGCCGGCTCTATGCCGGCTTCACATATTTTTCAAGGAGGTTAGTATCATGGAACATTCACATCATTTAATCATGGGAATAATAACAGGAATGCTTTTTGGTATCGTTTTATTCAAAGTAGGGGCGGTTAGATATTCAAGAGTTGAGGGTATGCTTTTACTTAGAGATTTAAAAATAATGAAGTTTGCCTTTACAGGGATAGCAACTGCTTCTATCATTTATGGATTAGCTGATATTCTCGGGTTTGCAGAAAGTACAAATTTAATTCCAAGAATAATGCCTTACATGGGTGTTGCTCATATTATAGGTGGTATTATGTTTGGGATAGCTATGGCTTCTGCCGGTTTTTGTCCTGGAACTTGCGTTGCAAGGGTAGGGGCTGGTAAGTTTATATCAGCGGCGGGTGTTATTGGCTTAATTATTGGCGTTTTAATCTACAACGCAATACAGCCGTCATTGGTTGAAGCCGGTATTCTCGGAAACAAACAAGACCTTACATTATATGGTGTTTTAGGCGTATCTTATGGACCTTTAGCTGTTGTATGGGGTGTGTTATTCTTAATTTTTGCATTAATAGCTGATTATGTAGACCCGGCTAAAAAGTTCTATCAAGAAAAATTTAGTCTAAATTTTATAAGAGATGAGTGGCATTGGGCGTTAGGTGGAGTTGCGGCAGGTTCTATAATTGCATGGGCAACAGCTCAGGGCGAATATCTTGGATTTTCTGGTGCTTTACTTGCTTTAGTTGGATGGGTTGCAGATTCTCTTGGACATCCATTATCAAACGTTGTTCCTAAAGTAACAGAAGGTATTATTTGGCATGCAGGTTTAATCATTGGTGTATTACCGGGAGCATTTTTAGCTGCAATCATCTCTGGTAAATTCAAATTTGACCCAGTTCCACCAGCTTTTGCTCAAGTTGCACCTATGCCATGGGTAAGAATGATCCTTGTTTTCTTTGCTGGAATGTTCTTGGCGATTGGTGCGTTAATCGGCGGTGGATGTACAACCGGAGCATTCTTATCAGCATATCCAACCTTATCTATCGGTAGCATGGTTATGTCTGGAACCTACTTCATAGTTGGAGTTTTAACAGCAAACCTTATTTACATGGGAAGATGGTCAAGATTTATTGAAGCTAAAAAAGCATCAGAAGAAGTATACGACTAAGAGGTGAGAAAAATGAGCATGACAGAAAGACTTTTATTTTGGATTGCAATTATAGTTTTAATAGTTGCAACCTTCGGAGTTAAAGGAAAAGTTGATAATTTAGAAAAACAGCTTTCACAAGTAAGTCAGCAACAACCTGCTAACGGAGGCAACCAGCAATGAACCCTAAAATTGAAAGAAGCGTATATATAGTAGTCATCTTAGTTTTAGCATTCGTTCTTTTTACACTTGGTAAGAAAGAAGTTGAACTTAAAAAGCAAATACCTATAACCGCAGAAGAGCTTTATAAAAAACTTTCAAATCCAAAAATTAAGGTACAAATTATAGACGTAAGAGAGTTAACTTCAAGCGATGAAGTTGGTGGCTATGAAGACTCGAGAATACCCGGTGCATTACCATTTCCAAACTGTGATGAATCTAAAATGACAACTGAAAACCTAAAAGAAGCATTAAAAAGAATTAATCCGTATGTTTATACTGTAATTGTTTCTACAGATGGAAATCAGGAGATGTTTAAAAAATGTGCATCTAAATTTACAAACGTTCAAAACCTTGCCGGTGGTATGAAGGCATGGCAGGATGCTGGATTACCGGATGAATCTGGCGAATACACTCCACCAAAAGCAGGTGGCGGTGGCGGTTGTTTATAAAAATACCATAGGAGGTTTTTAGATGGCGATCTCAAGAAGGGACTTTTTAAAAGTAATGTCAGTAGCAGGTGGAGCTTTAGGTCTTGGGTCAAGCGAAGCTTTTGCTAAAGCTAAAGCTGTTGTAGTAGATGACCCAAGAGCATCTTATCCAAACAGCTCTTTTGTTGAAAATATGTACAGAAGAGAGTTTGCATATACTTATGGAAAGAAAGAAGAGCACGGTACTGCTTATCACTGTGTAAATTGTCAAGGAAACTGTGCTTGGGATGTTTGGGTTCAAAACGGTATAGTTACAAGAGAAAACCAAGCAGCTAACTATCCACAAATCAACCCAAAAATTCCTGATGCTAACCCAAGGGGATGTAATAAAGGCGTTCAACACTCTCAAGTAATGTATGAAAAAGACAGAATCCTCTATCCAATGAAAAGAGTTGGAGAAAGAGGAGAAGGAAAGTGGAAAAGAATATCCTGGGATGAAGCAATAACAGAAGTTGCAACAAGAATTTATGAAACTATGCTTACAAAAGGACCAGCTGGAAACTACATCCACGTTGGTGCCGGTATGCTTACAGAGGCAAGAGCAGC